>CAZOVL010000010.1:0-8027 GCA_964583185.1 uncultured Bacteroides sp.
GTTCGCCAGGAACCTCATCAAATCCTTGTAACTAACTGAATTTAAGTATATGGTTGCAAGGATTTGATTTTTAAGATTAAAACCAAGGATTCTACAGTGATTTGAGGCATTTTCAAGAAATAGCAAAATAGAATTTTATAACAAAGAGAATTATTTCAAATCCCATTGGACTACTAAGAAATTTTCTTCGTTTAATCCGTTCTTTATTCCAGCTTCGAGCCAATTATTTTGCGTTTGGCGAATAGAATCCTTTTTCAACCTTTTCGATTCAGCAAAGATAATCTCGTCATTTTTCCAAGCTATAACATCCCAACAACCTGAAAAGGAATTACTGTTCTTCAAAACTATTTTATTTAGTAAATCTAATACCCAAAAATCTTTTATCGGAGAGTTTTCTTGATTTTTTAGATTATCATCTTTCCATTCTTTAAGAAATAGAGGATTTTGCTTTCCTCTTCCGTAAGTACAAACCCAGCGAGCTTGCCAACCTTCTGCTATAAACAATTCAACTATTGCAAGTTCTGCAAAAGTAGGTCTACTGTCAACATTTATCAAAGTCTTTCCTCCAAAAGTATTTTGAATCGAAATGCCTTTCCATTTTTCAAAAGAAAGATTGCTTTTTGGTATTTGATATTCTACCCCTTCTATTTTAAACATTTCGATAGAATCTGGGATAATCATTTTCGGGTGTTCTATTTTATTCATCTATTACTAGTATTCCATTCTTAATTTCAATTTACGCCATTTATTCGCTAAAAGCGAAACCGAATATATCAGAATGAATAAAGTCTAAAATTAGGCATTTAGAAGATTGGAGCAAAAAATCGCCTCAAATGTATTTCATTTCATAACCTAACGAAATAAGATGTAAATAGTACTGTAGTTTCTAACTTTGTATAGACAGTTAGTTCAGGGAGAGATTTCATTGGCTTAAAAAATACAGCAATGATTAGAAATAATTGTGGATAAAGATTATTTATTGAGAAGGATATCTTTGTTTTTTAGAAAACTCTCTATTATTCTATACAAGAAGGCTATTTCTTTAGAAAGTGTAATTGTATTTTTTATTTCAGCTCCTCAATTTATTTTGAATTTTCCATAACCTCCAATTTCAAAGTCTATTTTCTCTACAGGATTAATTGTAAAAATAATTCGCATTGCAGAGGGAATTGGAAACTCATTCACTTTTCAACTTTGATTGGTCTTTTTGTGTTGACTTTGATTAATAAAAAACATAGACTATAAATGAAGCATTACATTCTAACAATTCATTTATATAGGTGTTCTCCAAAAACAAACCTTCCCCTCGCCTACAAGCCTTCTAAAGGGGGTGCTTGTCGGTCTAGGACCGAGAGGCCCTCGGTCCTAGACCGAAGGGGGTTCAGTCCTAGACCAACCACCCTTATGACCTAGACCTATTTCTAGGATGACGGAGAAAGAGCAGTTTTTATTGAAAGAAGAACCATAAATAGAGAACACAATTAAGGTGAAAGAAACAAGGTATTGAACCAATGGAAAACATTTAGCAGAGTAAAATCACAGCCGTCTATAACATCAGTTTTCTATACTCGGAAGGAGACATATTGTAATTATTTTTAAACTGACGTTGAAAACTTCTGAGTGTTCCAAAACCTACTGTTGTAGCAATCTCTTCCAAATTCATCTCTGGATTTTGTTCCAACAGACCAATAGCCTCTTGCAAGCGATATTCATTAATAAAGTCAGGTAAGCTGATTATTTTATTTTCGTGTAGCAGCTGCAACAAACAATTTCTATCAATACCTAGTTTCTCCAAAATCATTTCTCGAGAACAGGAAGAGTTTCTGTATAAATAATCTTTTTCCATCAACTTTTTCAACTTTGAAAACAGGGTTTCAGACTCTTCTTCTTGTTTTAACCGATAAGCTTGCATATCCTTTATTTGCTTCACCATTAATCGGTTCTGTTTTTCTGTATTTCTCTGGATATAGAGAAGAATGAATAGGATGACAAGAACCAATAAAATAACAGCCAATGAGGTGTAAGATAACTTTTTATGCCAATCGGCCTCTGCTACTTTTTGTTGTAAGGCAACCTCTTTTTTCTCTGTTTCATAAATCACCGCTAACTCTTGAGTCTCTGTGTTGAGCTGTCGGGTTCGTAGTTGTTCAGCTATGGCTAACTGTTCATTTAGAGCAGCAATAGCCCTCTCTTTATCGCCTAATCCATAATAAGCTGTATATAAATAATTCTTTACGGAAATCATATTATCGCCAATGGTATCTGTTTGTTGGCGAAGTTGTTTTTCTCTTTCATGGGCAATCGATAGAGCTTCTTTATAAGCTTTTATCGTCAGCAAATAAGGAACAATGAGAATTTTGTTTTCAACCAAAGAAGACATCTCCCGAGTAAGGAAATCTTCATAACTAGCTTGTGCTTTTGCTATCTCCCCGGATTTCATATACACATTGGCAGCAAAGGCATTGAACCTACAATACTCAAAATCATCATATCCTTCATTGGTCATATAAGGATCGGCTGCCACATCAGGTAAAAGTTCTCCCCCTTTTATTACCTTTTCCAGTGCTTCTTTATAAAGTCCCTCAGAAAACAATATACCTGCATAACTGATGTAGAATTGATAGAGATAATGAATGTTTCCGGCTTCTTGTAACAGGCTCTCTGCCAGTTCGTAATATTTATGAGCCTGAACCTTGTCTTTGTGTGCATAAAAAACATCCGCCATATACATATATGATCGCCCCATTTCGTCTTTTAGAGTCTCCTCTTCTGCTATTTTCAACAGATTGAGAGCTGTTTTCATTGTCTTTTCCAAATCGTTGTTGTTGCGATAACATTCCAGCAAAGTACTCAACAGTCCCATCTGAAATTTTCGATTGGATTTAACCTCTTCATATTCCTTTACTTTTTCATAATAAAAAGAAGCCAATCGAAATTTTGAAGTGTTAAAAAACAAGTCGGCCTGTGCCCAATCTAACTCAAAAGGAAGAGCCAACTTCTCATCGCCTACTTCCCTGAGCCGATCTATTATTGCTTGTGATTTCTCCGGATTGGAAATAGAAAACACATAGACATTTTCTATGGTAATCAAACTATCCGGCAAACTTTTCCCTCCCAAAGGAGTCAAGAAAGTCTTCATAAACAAGAAGAAAATGCCCCATAATATTTTATTTTTCATCTTTTTGTTAAGATTTAATCTACTGACCATCAGCCATTTACATTACACGACAATTTGCACTAATATTTATACAAATTGTCGTGTAACACAAAAGCACTTCATAATCAACAACATACCTCATAATAAAGATCAAAAAACACTTTATTATGCGTATTATTAAACACTGTTTCCTTATTAAATTTAGTGAAAAAAAGTTGCAAAACAACAAAAAATATCATTATATTAGGAATAGCATACTTGCTAACCTCATCAGATATCTCCTCAAACAGTGTTTGTAGACAATATATAGAACCTATTTTTTTCATACATCTCTACCTACTTATTACATATAGTAGGGCAATAGAAATGTATTTTCATTGAGTTTAATACAACTTAAATGTCGTATGATATGAATATATATACCTTATGTCTTTAAAAAATTAAATAACTCTATGATGAATAAAACTCTGCTTACTTTTTTTATGCTTGTATTTACTCTTGCGGGTTATTCGCAACAAGCATCCCCGGAAAGGGTTTTAACCTTTAAATTTGTTCCGGGTGAAGATATGTTCTATGTGCCATGGAAAGGGAACGATGGGGAATTAAACAATCTCTTTGCACTGGTAGAAGAATATCGTGAACCTATTACTGCTGGAGATATGCCTATTTATGTGAACAGCTATTCGGCTTCAATGCGATTAAATGAACGCAATCGTGAGTTGGCTTTTATCCGTGCTAATCGTGTTAAATCGGAATTGATTACCCATAAGGGGCTTAAAGAAAATCATTTTGTAACTAAGAATTACACCACTTCTTTTACCTCTTCTTCGGGTATTGTTTACAAAGACATTGTAGTAGTCACACTACATATACCTATTAAAAAAGAAGAATCAGCCCTCCTACCCGAACCTACACCTCAGCCGGAACCTCAACCGGAAGCTAAAGTGCTTATTGAGCCGGAACAGGAACCCACACCGGTTACAGAAGAAAAAGTGACATGGAAAGACCGTTACCGCTTTGCCATACGCACCAATGTACTTTATGATGCCCTATTACTTCCCTCCTTGGGATTGGAGTGGCGTATAAACAAAAATTGGGGAATTAAAGTGGACGGCAGTTACAGTTATTGGGGTAGCAAGACAGGAAAAATTCAGAAAATGTGGATGGTAAGTCCGGAAGTACGACAATATATGGGTGCTCAGAGAAGATTTTATTTAGGTGTGGGTGGTAACATTGGTTCTGCCAACCTATATAAGTATGCGATGGGGAATATACTGAATAAACTCTATACCCAAAACACAGGCTACCAAGGAGACTTTTGGAACGCTGGAATCACTTTGGGATATCAACTTTATCTAAACCGTAGTTTCAGTGTAGACTTCAATCTCGGTCTGGGTTACACCCGATTTGAATACGATGCTTTTAATCTGTCTGATGGTGTGAGATTGATGAAAGACAGAGATTTAGTTAAGAACTTTTGGGGACCTACTCAAGCAGGTGTATCACTATTATGGAAGTTTGGCAAATAGCCTTATTTATTAGAATATAATTAGTTTTCTATGAAACATAATTTTAATATAAGAATGAAATACAAAGGCCTATTACTGATAGTCGCAGCTACACTCTATTTTTCCTGCGACATAAAAGACCCTATTTACGACTATGGAAACATTACTCTTGTAACAGACTGGAGTAAACGCACCGAGGGAGTTGAAATACCGAAAAGTTACACTGTAATTATTAATAACCAGGAACTAAACTTCACCGAGCCAACCAACCTTTTACCCTCATTTAAAGAGGATACCTACTCTACACTTATTTATAATACGGCAGAAAAAATAACTAAAGAAGGAGCAATAATAACTGTTCAAACAAATAACAATCAAGTGGCCCCACTTCCCGGTTGGCTATTTAGTTCTGTTTTAGATATAGCCTATACTTACGATACTAAAAAAACAATTACTGCTGTAATGCAACAGCAAATACATCAGTTAACCCTTATACTCAAACCAACAGGGGATACAGCAGATTATATAGAAAACATAGCTGCTTCACTGTCGGGGGTAGCAGCTTCCTGGGATTTAATAACCAACGAAGCCAAAGGCGAAGAGAAGAGTGTACCTTTAACTTTTGAGAAACAAGAAAATGGTACATGGAAAGTAAAAGCTCGCTTACTGGGCATTATGGGCAACAAACAGCTATTAACAGGAACCATAACTTTTAAAGGAGAGCTACAAAACATACCTCTTGAAAGTGATCTTTCTGCCGACTTAATTGGCTTTAATGAAGGAAAACATAATCCACTATCCTTAGGGGGAGATATAGAAACTCATATTGAAGCTGGATTTTCAGCAACTATCAATGCCTGGACAGTGATTACGGATGAGGGTATAGCGTGGTAAAACAGAATTTAATAAATAAAATAATTATGAAAACAACAACTTTATCAGCATTAGCTATTGCGGTAATCTTTTTTGCAGCATGCAGTAACAATGACGATGAAACACCTAATTTGAATGACGGACTTGTAAAATTTTCATCCGGAGTAACTGATAGACAAACCAGAGTAGGTGGTGACAATGGAAATCAGTGGGAAGGGAATGAGAAAATTGGTATTTTTATGGTAGAGAATGGAAGTACTACAATTGCAGAGGGAGCCGATAATGTTGCGTATGTTACTACTAGTACAGGAACATCAGCTACATTCACATCTACTACATCTATTTATTATCCAGTAGATGTTATGCAAAAGGTGGACTTTATAGCTTATCATCCATATAGTCCCCTGACAAACACCTACGAGTACGCCATAAATGCAACTGTTCAGGAGAATCAATCGGCAATCGACTTGATGCACTCTGCTGCCAACAACAACGGGGTGGGATATGACAAGACGCAGGCCAAAGATTACGTAAATTTGACTTTCAACCATAAACTGACCAAAGTAATTATTCAGACTGAACCGGGTAATGGTTTGACTCAAGATGATTTAGCCGATATGACCATTACCATTAAGGGGCTAAACACAAAGGCAATTTACCACTTAGACACAGATGTGCTGGAAACTGCAACAGATGTAGCCCCAATACACATTAAAACAATAGAAGCAGGGAAGAAATACGAAGCGATTGTAATACCTCAAGCACTTACCCTAGGTGCAGCAACAGTGGAGTTTGCATTGAATAATACGAAGAATGAAGTCTTTGAATATAGACTGAACGTGGCAACTTTTGAATCAGCGAAATTACACAAATTCAATATAATTATTCAACGTACACCTATACTCATAAAAGGAACAATCAATGCATGGACACCTGTTGGAGTAATCAATGGTGAAGCTAATTAAAATGACTTATGAAGACGATTAAACAACTCTGTTTCTTAGTAGCACTCTGTTTTTTGACAGGATGCAGTAAGGAAGAGACAAACAACCTGTGAGGCGACCTCCTAGCCGTACAATTTCAATCTGCTTACATTGCTCACACCATTCAAACCCGCACCACGGACGGTGGTAACCAATGGGAGGCAGACGACCAAATAGGTATCTTTATGAAGGAGGCAGGCGATCCGCTTTTCTCAGCCATAGAGAGCAACCGAAAATACAAGACGGATGCCGAAGGTAATTTTACTTCAGATGGAGAAGGGCAAGCTCTCTACTGGCCACAGGATGGAGCAGCAGTCGATTTTATTGCCTACTATCCCTATCAAGCAAATTTATCTACTCCTTATACATATAAGGTGGATGTGAGCGACCAACGCAATCCCGCAGCCATCGACCTCTTGTACAGCAACAATGCCACTGGCAAGAGCAAATCGAAAGAAGCCGTAGTCCTTACCTTCAATCACCAACTGACAAAAGTGACGATGACACTGACAAAAGGCAAAGGAGTAAGCGATGCGGATCTGAATGCTATGACCGTTGCACTTACCAATATGCCCACCACTGCCGATTTTTCGTTAGCAAACGGCACACTAAGCAAGAAAAGTAACACAGTAGATATTACCCCTGAAAAAGTAGGACAAAACTACGAAGCCATCCTTATTCCGAAAGCAGCAGGAGCAAATGGAAAAATGACATTCAAGCTACGAGATGAAACCTTTAGCTATACAATCACCGATGCCTTAGAAGCAGGCAAGCAATACAACTACACTGTTACCGTCACTCGTAAAGAAGTGAAAGTGCAAACAGGAGAAATAAGCGACTGGAAACCGACGTATGCCTTTTATCAAATAGGCGATTCATACCCTGATGCTGAGAATCCTATAGGCATTGTTTTCGAGACAAGCAATGGCGGGCGTAACGGTAAGATAGTGAGCTTGTACGAGCCTGATAAAATGTTGACATGGTCAACAGAGACTGTAAACACAGGAGCTACAGATGCCCTCAATGGAAGAAAGAATATGAACGCGATAGCAGAATATATTGCTGCCAATGATCAAAAATGGAGCAACTTTCCTGCTTTCGAGAGGGTACACGATAAAAATGAAGAGACCACAGATTATAGCGATCCGGATGCTAAGGGCATCTGGTATCTTCCGGCAATGGACGAGCTGAAGAGCTTATATCTAGTCTACAATGAAGATAGAGGAGGTTTTAATACCTCGTTAACAGCAGCAAGGGGAGTAAAATTATCTTCTGCTAGTTATTGGTCTTCGTCGGAGAACGTTAACGCCAGAGCGTGGTATGTTAACTTCAACGATGGCTACCGGGACTACGCCAATAAGGACTACATTCAATATAGGGTTCGTTGTGTTTCCGCTTTTTAGCTATTTGTCTATTCATCTATTTAATAGTACCGCGTAGCGGTCGATTTTTATAAAAAGAATATTCTGATTGTCATCCCGAGGAAACCTCTGTCATGCTGAGGGA
>CAZOVL010000010.1:8127-49346 GCA_964583185.1 uncultured Bacteroides sp.
GTACACTACCGATGACGATGTTTCGTTCAGTAAGGGAAATGCGATGCTCTATCGCAATATTATTCTAAATGACGAAAATGATCCTATTTATCAGATCGGCGATCGATACCCTGATGCTGAGCATGCTATAGGCATTGTTTTCGAAACAAGCAATGGAGGGCGTAACGGTAAGATAGTGAGCTTGGACGAGCCTGATAATAAGTTGCCATGGTCGTTAAAAGAGACTGCAAACACAGGAGCTACAAATGCATTCAATGGTATGGTCAATATGCATACGATTACTCAAAGAAGTAACTGGAAAACTAATTACTCTGTCTTCGAATGGGTACACGGTAAAAATGATTCGAACACAGATTATAGCGATCCGGATGCTAAGGGCATCTGGTATCTTCCGGCAATAGACGAGTTGGAGGCGTTATATTTAGTCTACAATGAAGATAGAGAAGGTTTTAATACCTTGTTAACAAATGCACAGGGAGTAATATTATCTTCTAGCTGGTATTGGTCTTCGTCGGAGAGCCTTAACGTCTTCGCGTTGTCTGTTAACTTCGACAATGGCTTCCGGACCACCCAATTTAAGATATACTATCAAACTAGGGTTCGTTGTGTATCCGCTTTTTAGCTATTTGTCTATTCATCTATTTAATAGTACCGCGTAGCGGTCGATTTTTATAAAAAGAATATTCTGATTGTCATCCCGAGGAAACCTCTGTCATGCTGAGGGAATCGAAGCATCTAGAAGAAAAAAGGAGATCCTTCCTATCGTCAGGAGGACAAGAGAAGAATATTGGCGATTTTGTTATGCTGAGAAAACGAAGCATCTTTAAAAATAAGAAACAGGATTTTAAAAATTAATTTATTAAACAAAAAGAATTATGAAAACAAGATTTTTAACACTGTTGGCTCTGGCAACCCTGCTATTTGCAGCCTGTAGCAGCGACGACCACGAAGCACCGGAGGTGAACGACGGGCGAGTACAATTTACGTCAGGTGTGACAGCTATGGCTAGTCCACAAACACGCATGATTGGTGGCAACCAGTGGGAAACTACCGACCAAGTAGGCATCTACATGGTAGAGAATGGCACTACCACCATAGGCGAAGGGGCAGAGAACGTGAAGTATAAGGCAAATAGTGCAGGTGCATCAACCGACTTTGAGGCAATGGACGCACCAATCTACTACCCGGTAAATAGCCCGGAGAAGGTAGATTTTATTGCTTACTATCCGTACACAACTGCGGTCAACAATTTTGAGTATGCTATCAATGTATCTGATCAGAGCAATTTATCAGCAATCGATCTACTGAGAGCCGAAGCAGATAATAGCGGAGCAGGTTATGACAAGACAAACACTTCTGCCATAGCCTTGACATTCAACCACAAGCTCACCAAGCTGAAAATGAATGTAACAGCCGGCGACGGAGTAGCTAACCTAACGGGCTTGACAGTAAGCATCAAGGGGATGAATACCCAAGCCACGTATGACCTGAAAAGTGCTACGGGCATAAGAGACGAAGCAGCTCCTCAAGCTATCGAGCCCAATGGATTGGGCTCTAGTTTCGAAGCTATTCTATTGCCTGTCACTGCTTTGGGAGCAGAACATACGGTAGAATTCACCGTAGGCACCAACACCTATGTGTGGCTGATGGCCAACAATACGGGGGGTATGAACAAGCTGGAAGCCGGCAAAGAATACAGCTTTGAGGTAACCTTAAAGAAAGAAAAAGTAACTGCCACGGGTACTATTACGCCTTGGGAAGCAGCAGGTGGTGGCAATGTAACTGCTGAGTAAAAAAACTATCCATTTTTTTGAAAGGAAGCGTAAAAAAACGCTTCCTTTTTTTATCAATGTAAACTTCTGTTTAAATCTCAACTCAAGATGTTTTTCTTATCCCTTATCTTCATTAAAAAAAAACTTCCATCCTTGATAGGCTATTTTACCCATCTCTATGGCACTCTGTGCATTTAATTTAGATTTTATGTTCTTACGATATGACTTTACTGTTTCCAAAGTTAAAGACATTTTCAGAGCTGCTTGTTCATTGGTTAGTCCGTTCAGTAAATGCCCCAATAACTCTAACTCTCTTTGGGTTAATCTCACAGGAATTTCTCGTTTATTATTCAGTACTGAAAGGGTATCATCACACAGATAAGTATGTCCATTTATCACCGAGTCAATGGCTGCAATGATTTCATCCGAACAAGCACTTTTCAGTATATATCCCGCAATTTTATGTTCCAAAAGATAGCTGATAATGGAATGTTCATTGTGGGTAGTGAGTGCAATGACTTTCATTGTGGGGTATTTCTTTTTTACTTCAATAAAAAAATCGATACCATTGCCATCAGGCATTTCAATATCGAGTAACAAGACATCGGGAATCTCAAGAGCAATTTGTTTTTTACAATCTTTCAAACGATAGGAAACCCCACAAACAATTGCAATTTCCGATTGATTAATTACCTCTGTAAATCCTTCCACCACCATTTTATGGTCATCTGTTATGTGTACTTTTATCATGGCAGCTCAATTTCAATTGTTATTTCTGTTCCATTTTCTGAGGAGTCTAGATACATTTTACCATTAAAGGGTGCAATTCGCGTGCGAATATTATTTAACCCCGATCCTTCTGTTACTTCTTTGGGGTCAAACCCCTTTCCGTTATCTAGCACCGACAATGAAATAAAATGATCTTCCACCAAGAGTTGGACATCAATCCGAGTTGCACCTGCATGCTTCACTGCATTATTTATTAACTCATACGTACAACGATAGAGTACTATCTCTAACCGTTTGTCTAAACGAATGTCTTTTCCTTGGTATTGAAAAGTAACTCCGGGAATAACCTTACTAAAATCGGATAAAGAAGTTTTTAATCCGGTACGCATCAAAGATTCAGGCATCATATGGTGTGCAATTCTCCGAAGTTCTTCAATTGATTCTTTCAAAACAGCTGTGGCTTTTATGTAATGTTCTTCCTCGTCTTTAGAAAAAGAGGCTCTTTTAACTTCAGTTAAGTTAAGTTTAAGAATAGATAAAAGTCCCCCCAAACCATCGTGTAAGTCGCGGGCAAGACGTAATCGTTCAGCTGTTTCACCATCTAAAAGAGCTTGCGTAGCCACCAATTGTTTTTCTTGCTCCAGTTGTTTTATTCTTTGTTTATTCAACCGAATGCGATAAAAAAGTACTCCACTTCCCAAGAGGACTATCAACACACTCAACACTCCTAACCAAGTATAAAATTGCTTCTCTTTTTCTAATGTGGCAATTTGCATCTCTTTTTTTTCGGTTTCGTATTGAACTTCTAAATCCATTAAAGCTTTGTGTGAGTTTTCTTCTGCATATTGAGCAACTAAATTGTAAAGCTTGGTTATAAATGTGGTGGCCCTGTTGGTATCTCCCAAATAAACACCAGTGAGTGCAATGTTATGGGTTATGTTTGTTCCTATCATTAGGGTAGTTGAGTCTGTTTCCCATGCTTTGATTGCTGCGTCGCTGGCTTCTTTATATTTTTTCTGAGACACATAAACATTTGAAAGTGTAGTTAGTGTACTACAAATATGCCGGGAATCTTGAATCTTTTCAGATAACTCCAAACATTCTTTTGCATACAATAAGGCTTGATCATAGTCTTCTACTGTTTCTCTATAGACCAAAGCTAGCACCTCAAGAGCGGCAATTTGCAGATATATGGCTCCGGTAGTTCGACTATACTCTAGTGCTTTATGGCCATATTCAAGTGCTTTATCTGCGTCTTTTTTTTCTTTATAAATATAGCTGAGGTAGGTATAGGGCAACACTTTTCCACTAACATCATTTAATTCTTCTGCGTATTGTTTTGACTTTTCCAGATAATACAAAGAACGATCAAAATTTTTCACACCAAAGTAAGCTGTACCAATGTTTCCGGAAATAGTCATACTCTTTTTTTTATCCTTGTTCTTCTCTGCTATGCTCAATGCTTTCACAAAATGTTCTATTGAATTGACGTAATTAGATTGCATGGCATACATCACTCCCATACTTATATACACATCTGTTTCTCGTTTGAAATCGTTACTTTCTTGAGCCAAAGCAAGTGCCTTATTAAAATAAATCAGTGAGGTATCAAAGCTTTGTTTGGTATTATATGCCCTCCCTAAATGATCATAGAACAAGGATGTTTTGAGTTTATTCTTCTCTTTTTTAGCTAGCTCTAAACCTTTTTGAGCGTAGATAATAGATGCTTTGTAGTCATCTTGAACCAGTATTTGACAGAGTTTATCGCAAATGTCATATTTAGCTTCTATAGTTAACTTTTCTGTATGCAAAACATTTATCAACGAATCTACATTTACCTGTGCTTTGAGAAGACTTATTACCGAATGAATCAGTAATAATAGTAAGACTGTTTTTTTCATAGCTAGATGTTATTGAGATGGATTAAGTAGTCAGTAAGGTAACTATTTATAAATCAAAAACACAACATTTTGTCAATAAAAATCACCCTACAAATGGGGTAGATAATAAAAAAGCAAGAATCAGCTAACAACTCCCAAAAGTGGGGTATTACAGCATTTTTTAATGTTATAACTTTACAAATAGTACAATGGTTCAGGCTATAAATTAAACTGTTATCCAAGCTAAAAAGACAAAAACAAACAGCCTCATCAACGTACTGTATTACTCTAATTAAATATAAATAGGGAACAGAAGAATAAAGTAATTAAGGGTATGAAATAACAGATGATACACAAACAACATTTACACAAAAACAGCTTATAATAGAGTGAAACAAAACAATTGTTCAGAAATATAAAAAAAACCGAATAAAGGAACAGCTTAAATTAAGAAAGCAGGTAAAACACTTTTATTTTACACCCTCTTTGAAGAATACTCAAATAAACCATACAACGTATAAACAAACTACGCAGAGGTTATAGTATTATATTGAATTGATTCTTCAAAACATTTAATCCTGTTCTTTGAGGTAAAAATCACCCTTTTGGCATTCAAAAATAGTTGTTTTTTTACACGACATATACTATTTTTCATAGTTATACATTGATGCACTTTTTACTTTTTATTTAAGATAAAACACAACAAAAATCACGATTTTAGTTAACACATAATTATGAATCTAATACAAGAGAATCCATACAGAATTATAGGTATTGTAGCTAATGCATCGGAAAAAGAGATACAAAAGCAAAAAAGCAAGTTACTTCGGTATGCTAGTATAGGAAAGCAGGTCAAAGGAGCGTTTGATGTCTCTTTTTTAGATCAAATTGAAAGAGATGAGAATCAAGTAAAACAGGCTTTTTCTAAAATTGAGCAAAATCAAGATAAGATAAATCATGCTTTATTTTGGTTTTTAAGCTCCAATCCGATTGATGAAACAGCCATAGGCTATTTAAAGGAGGACAATCTTACCAAATCGCTGGAAATTTGGGAAAAGATAACCCTTGGAAAAGAAATTACTCCCAAGAACTTTTCTTGTTTCAACAATGTAGGAACACTAAAACTTATAAGTGCTTCAAAAGAGGAGATAAATGAGGGCATTCGTTTAAAGTTAAACTTAATTCTTTCCGGTTCTTTTGCTGATTTTATTCATTTGGTTGCTGATCAAACCTATATTGTTGATAGAGAGAAAGAGTTAGAACGATTTGTAAATAATCTTTTAGAACAATACTCCGAAAGTTATTCAAAGAAAGAGTTCTTTCAACTCTTTCACGGATGTGATGAACTGGTATTAAATATTATCAACCGGAAGTTAACCGAAGAGCCAATTTATATCATTGAGTCGAACATAGAAAAAACCAGTAAAGAAAGAAGAGCAAATAGAAATGAAACCTATGCACTTGGTTTGGATTTGTTTGAAAAATGCAAAGACCACTTAAACACCTTAGATTCAATTTTAGGGAGTGGAAACTTAACCTATAAAATGTTAGCAGATAATCTGGCAAAAGAGGTTATGCAGTGTGGTATAGATTACTTTACAGCCCGGAAAGAGAGAGAAAACCCAAGTTCAAAAGCACTGGAGTTACTCCAAAAAGCTCAATCTATAACTCAAAACAGTCAGACAAAGGACAGAATAAAAGAAAACAGTAAAGCAATAGAAGAGTGGGGTAAAACTAATCCCATAAAAGAAGAATTGGAGTTTATTACTCAAAGCATTGCTAACTTTCAGAAACAAGTAAAATCCATAGTAAATGCTAAAAGTTTAGTGTTGGCTTGTAAACCGAAGTTAGACGAAATAAAAGCCAAAACGGGAGCAACCGATGAATACTACCTGATGATTAGTGGAGCGGTAGTTAATACAGCTCTCAATGCAGTGATTGAATTCATTAATGATGAGCAAGAAATTTACAAGGCCAAATCGAACATATATGCTGCAGACAACACCAAAATGATACAAATTGCACTCAGGAGAAGTAATGGAGAACAAACAGAAACACAAAGACTATTGAATGATTATCTGTTTAACACAACCACGGGATTAAGCGATCTAAAATCGGCCATAAGAAATGCCATTGATGCCTCTTACGCCATAAGAAAACTGGATATGGATGCCAGATTAAGGACACATTACAACAACAATCACGCCATATTAGAATCCATAGCATCACAACTGCAGATATCGCTTTCATCTTTTGGCGATGGTTCTAGTGGTTGTCTCTCCTCTATCTTAATTTGTGTAGTTATTTTACTCGTATTTATTTTATCATAAATCCAGATGATATGAAAAAAACAGTATTACTATTATTAAGTTTTGTTCCTCTCTTTCTTTTTGCTCAGGAAGGATTTGTTAATTCAACAGAATTACAAAAAGAAGTTATTGAATTAACAAACACAGTAGAGAATTTAAGTAAACAAATACAAACACAAAAAATATTGATTCATGCTACAAAGCAAGAACTGAAAGAGCAACAAACAATTAATGATAGCTTGCATAACCAAATTCAACAAAACTCCTTACAGATGAATACGACAGCTCATAAATTAGGTACGGAGATTGATAAGATGGAAAACTCTTTAGGTTCATTGAACAATAACGTATCTATACTTAATCAAAATATTTATAAAAATAAAGTTTACTGGATTTTGGGCTCTCTTGTACTGTTTTTTATAGGTGTTTTAATGTACATACTACTTAGAAAACGCATTCATTCAACTCACCTAAATGTTGAAACGCAAATAAAGAGAACCAAACAATCTCTGGAAGAAGAAGGTATAAAACTAGATAATAAACTGATAGAGATTTTAGAAAGTCAACTAAAACTCCGGCAGGAAGAACTAAAAATAAAGACTATAAAAACAGCGACCGATCATTCTTTAGCATTAAAGGTGGCCGATGAAATAGCAAGAATGCAAAAAAACCTGACTCGCTTTGAAGAAAACACCAAAGTCGTGAAACCTCTGGAAAAAGGAATTGAAAGAATTCAGGCAAATTTTGCTGCGAATGGATATGAAATTATCAATTTATTAAATGAGGATTTTGATGAACGGATGAATGTGGATGTCATCAATTTTATGCACGATGATTCCTTGGAGCAGGGAAAACGTTTAATTACAAAAATCATTAGACCACAAGTAAACTATAGTGGAAAATTAATACAAAGAGCTCAAGTAGAAGTTTCACAAAATTAAATCAGATAAAATGGGAAGAACAAAAATTGACTACGGCATTGATTTAGGTACCACCAATTCGGCCATCTCCAGAATAGAGCAAGGGAATATCAGAATCATAAAATCATTAGATACACAAAAAGACACCACCCCATCGTGTATAGCTGTGAATCAAAAAGGAAGTGTTTTTGTGGGAGACAAAGCCTATCAAAACTACCGGTCGAATAGTTTAAAAAGCCTTTCCAGTAACATTCCATTCAATTCATACATTGAATTTAAAAGAACGATGGGAACAGACAAAAGCTATTACAGCTCTTATGCACAAAAAGACTTTTCCTCTGAAGAACTTTCTGCTGAAGTGCTTAAACGCTTGAAAGAGTATGTTCAGGACGAATTCATTAATGCAGTAATTGTTACTGTTCCCGCGGCTTTCAAAAACAACCAAATTGATGCTACACGAAGAGCAGCTAAATTAGCCGGATTTAGCCATATTGAGGTTTTACAAGAGCCGGTTGCAGCTTCAATGGCATACGGGTTGGAAAACATAGAAAAAGATGGCTTCTGGCTGGTATTTGATTTCGGAGGAGGGACCTTTGATACTGCATTGCTTAAAACAGAAGATGGTATAATGAAAGTGATGGATACCGAAGGTGACAACTACCTGGGAGGTAAAAATTTGGATTTTGCCATTGTAGATCAATTAATAATACCACACATCCAAAGCAACTATTCAATTGATGAATTGCTTGCTGACGATTACAAAAAAGCAGAGTTTAGAAATGCCTTGAAGTTTTTTGCCGAAGAGATTAAAAATAATCTTTCCTTTAATGCATCACATAGTATTTATGTTGATCCGGGAGATAGTGGAGAAGATGATGAGGGAGAAGAGATAGATATTGACCTCACCGTGTCGCAAGAACAATTGAAAGAGATACTGGCTCCCATTTATCAAAGAGCCATTGATTTAAGTCTAAAACTCATACAAAGAAACAACCTGAATGGAAATGATTTAGATTCATTAATTCTGGTAGGCGGCCCTACATTGTCCCCTATCTTAAGAGAAATGCTGGAAAAGCAAATCCGAAAACCAGACATCAATGTTGACCCCATGACAGTGGTATCCAGAGGAGCTGCACTCTATGCCTCAACAATAGATATATCAGAAGAGATTATTGAAAAAACTCGGGATAAAACAAAAATACAACTAGAAGTTGGACATGAATCGTCCACAGTAGAGTCTGAAGAGTTTGTAACCATTAAAATTCTTCCCGATAAAACCCAAGGAGAGATTCCTGAAAAAGTTTTGGCAGAAATTAAACGAGGAGACAATGCCTGGTCCAGTGGAAAAATTGAAATCAATGATATGGGCGAAGTGATAGATGTTCAGTTAAATGAAGGAAAAACCAATCTATTTGAAATTCTTTTATACGATAATCTAGGCAACTCATTAAGCTGTCAACCCAATACATTTACCATAATACAAGGGTCAAAGATTGGAAGCTCTACTCTACCCTATAATTGGGGAATAGAAATTCTTTCTACTAACTCCGGGAAAGTAGTATTCAAAGCTGCTGAAGGGCTGGAAAAGAATAAATCGTTACCGGCAACAGGTGTGATAAATGGATTGAAAACACAGAGACAAATCCGTCCGGGTATGGATACTGATTTTATAAAAATACCACTTTATCAAGGAGAACATAATGCCGATGGTACAAGGGCAATATACAATGACCACGTGTATGACATTATCATCAGTGGAAGCGATTTACCGGCTTTGTTACCGGAGAATAGTGATGTAGATTTAACTATACGGATTGACAGGTCACAGGAGGTTGAGGTGGAAGCCTTTTTTCCGTATATAGATTACACTACTGAAATTAAAGTACCTACCAATACTGTTCAATCTACAAGTACTGAATGGTTAACGGACGAGATTAAAAAGGCAAAAGAAGCAATACAAAACTTAAAATTGAATGAAGAGGGGGTGAATGAAGTTCAACTAAAAAAATTAGAGAATGAAATAGAAAGTATTGAAAGATCTTTTGAAAACAATAAAAACGATGTAGATAACAAACAAGAGGTATTAACCAATCTACGTAAAACATTAAAGAGGGTTGATGAACTAAATGACAATACAGAGTGGCCACTATTAGAGAAGAAACTTAAGAGTGATTTTCACAGATTGGAAACAGCTCAAAAAGAGTTGGGAAATGAAAAGTCTCAAGCAATAGTAGATCAACTAAGAGTTCAACTGGAAGCCGTTCTAGAAAAAAAAGACATCAAACTAGGTAATATGTTGTATGAAGAGATAAATGCCACATACGTTCAACTAACACTAATTTATCAGGTTATTGGGTTTATTCAATATTGCAACAGGAGCTTTAACACACTGAGTTGGAAAGATACAAACCAAGCGAGAAGCTTAATTAATCAAGGATTACAAAAAATTGAAAACAATCCTACTGTAGAAGAGCTACATCCCATTTCTATTTCTTTAATTCAATTATTACCGGATGATGAAAATCCTATGGATGGTGATGATGGCTCCAGACTGAAAGGAAGATTCCCTTTTTAAAACAAGCAATATGACCACTTTAAGACAAATACTAACAAAAGATGCATTTGTTGACGATAAATATCAAGTATCTTTTTTCATCAAAAAAGGTAGTTATGCAGAAAGTTATCGGGTAAAAGATAAATCCGGAAAGAATCTATTCTTAAAGTTGTTATTTTACAACAAACTGCATCGTTCACAATTTACCAGTCAAGATAACATCCTTGAAGCAGAAATACTTAAAAAAATTAAACACCCTAATATTGTTCGTTACAGAGACAGTGGAGAGCTTATTCTTGACAATCAGAAATTAGGATATATTGTTCTTGACTTCATTAGCGGTGAAACACTTGCCGAGAGAATGAGAAGAGAGCAATTTTTTAATCCTTTTGTTGCAAAAGACATTATTTTAGGTGTTTTGAATGGGCTAAAACACTTACACAACTTGGAAAATCCGGTGATTCATAACAACATTACAAACTTAAATGTAATGTTAGACTTGTCGGGTAAGTTACCCATAGCTAAAATTATTGATTTTGGAGAAGCCCGTTATTTTAATCAATCAAGTAAGTATTTTTTAAAAGAAGACCTCAATCCATTTTATGTGGCCAATGAAGCTTTTAATAAAATATTTTCTCCACAAAGCGATATTTTTTCAGTAGGAGCACTTTATTATCACCTACTAGTTGGTTTGCCTCCGTGGTTTATAGATCTGTCAAAATATAAATCCGACAAAAACAAAATTGAGGAAGTCCTCTTGCACGAACGGGAAAAACCATTACAGGTAGTATCTACCAAGAATGAAATAGAACAAGAAGCTTTCAACATCATAATAAAAGCACTTCAACCTAATGCTGAAAACCGGTTTAATAGTGTTCAGGAATTTATACAAGCAATTAATGGGGAGATTAAAGTGGTAAACAGAAAGCAAAGCACTCAGTCTTATGTTCCTAGAACTCCTAAAAAAGTAAAGAAAGGAAGAGGGTTTTCTGCCATTGCAGGTATGCAACCATTAAAAGAACAGGTACAAATTGATGTTATAGATGCACTGAACAACAAAGAAAAATATGCTGAATATGGGTTAACCATACCCAATGGAATGTTACTCTATGGACCTCCGGGATGTGGTAAAACTTTTTTTGCTGAGAAGTTGTCGGAAGAGATAGGTTTTACATTTTATAAAATAAAACCTTCTGACATACAGAGCAAATGGGTCAATGCCTCACAGGAAAACGCAAAGGAGCTATTTGAAGAAGCAAAGAAAAACAGTCCTAGCATTATTTTCATTGATGAGCTGGATGCCATAGTGCCCAATAGGAACTCTCCAAACATCAACCACATGAACACGAGTGTTGTGAATGAGCTATTGGCACAAATGAATAACTGTGGAGATGATGATGTGTTTATTATTGGTGCAACAAACAGACCAACGGCAATTGATCCTGCTATTTTAAGATCGGGAAGATTGGACAAGCACGTTTACATATCTCCCCCCGATTTTGAAGCTAGAAAAGCCATGTTTAAACTATACCTGGAGAAAAGGCCCCTTGAAGTAGGAATTAATTATAGTAATCTGGCTCATCTTACTCATAATTATGCATCCAGTGATATCCGCTTAATTGCCGACGATGCTTCTAGAGTAGCACTAAAAGCCAACACAAGAATAACCGAAGAAATGATATCTGCAGTGATAATAAAAACTAAACCTTCTTTTAGTGAAACTATGCTTACAGAATATGAAAACATAAGGCAACAAATGGAGGGAAAAGAATCTAAAAAAACGCATCCTCGAATAGGATTTAAATAAAAAAACAATGGATAATACAATGAATTTATTGCTAAAAACTGCTTTTGCCTGCATGGTGTGCGATGGAGATATTGACAAAAGTGAAATTGAACTCATTAAAAAATACCACATTGAGAAAAATGCATTTGGAGACATTGCCATAGAAAAAGAGATGGAGAAATTAGTGGCTGCTATTAATTTGGATAGTAGTCGCTTTATAAGAGACTATTTTGAGGAACTAAGTCAAGTTGAATTATCAAAAGAGAATGAACTAAAAATCATTGAAATAGCAATTGACATCATTGAAGCGGATGAAAAAATTGAATACAATGAGATTCGTTTTTTTAAGATAATCCGTTCCAAGTTAAAAATAGCAAATGAAGAAATATTAGAGGTCTATCCGCATATGGAAGAATACTTGGAAACCGATATTATTAGTGAGTCTTATTTAGCTAACTTACACTATGGTTTTTTCGATTCTTCTCATTTACCTCAATTTAGATCATTGAAAGATGATTTTAAAACCTTATAACACATAATAGGTTGTTTTTATTCTTTTAATTAAAGGTTAGATTCAAGCCCAAGTCTTTTGATTTACATACTTGATGAGACCCTTTTTTTTAATAAATAAACGAGAAGGGGAATATTCCCGGTAATAGACCATTCTTGTCTCGCCAACGAACCCAAACAGTTTGGGCTAGACCTTCTTTGTATAGAGCAACCTCAATCCAGTCACCAAAGACACAAAAAATTTCACCAACTTTGTCTTCTGAGTTTAGTCCTTTCTTGATATATCTAGAAGGGTGGTCATAACCATCGTAACCCTGAAAAGAAAGTGCCTTGTGCTGTTCAATCATTTGTTCCCAGGAAACAAAACACATTCTTTCATCATTGCGTTGTATATATACTTTATGCAAAGAAACATCATCCAATGAAATACAAAGCCAGTCATTTTCCCAATCCCCATAAACTCTAACAGACAGCTGATAGAGTTTATCTGGTTTAATGTGTATTCGTACCCAAGGACTAGTAGAGTTTTCTATTATTTTATTTGTTGCAATTTGTTTCGCTGATTTTTCACCATGTTTTAACCGATAAGGATGTAAAACAGTTCCTTTTGATGTTATTAATTCATAGCATTCTCCAGAGAAGTGAAACTCTCCATCGTATAAATCTTCTGATACAGAAAAGTGTTTCAAAACGAATTGAATTGAATCAATAACTTTTCCTTCGGGTTTATTATATAAATCAATCGGACTTAGTTTCAATAATTCATCGGAATCAGAAGTTTTTGAAATGACATCCGGAATATTAAAATCCATAAATCCATAAGAATAATCTAGTTTCATTTCCATTCTGTTGCCTTTATCAATTGTATTACCTTTATTCTGCGAAAAATTGAACTTGGGGTCTATTAAATCATCCATCCAATTGAACACTTATCTGTAAAATAGATTCATAAAAACCAAAGTCTTTTGTATTGACGACTTCAGGTTAATCAGCCCAATCGCCTACACCATCCCAAAACCGGGATAATGCCGATTGAAACATAGGATAACGAGCTTTAACTTGCAGAAAAACCTCTTGCATTGCAGAAAAACCATGCAGATTGTATAAATCTTGTCCAACATTTCTGATCCAATCTCTATTCTTCTCCAGATTTGCAGGATTTAATGCTACTCCACTAAAAATTGAACACAAATCGTTTACGGCCCTATTAATGTGAGTTTTTCGATCAGGATTACCATAAGTTTTCACTTGCTTTTGGGGTTTATCTTGGGAAAGAACTTCTTTTACTTTCTTTATTCTTTCAAATTCTTCAGACATTCTATTGAACTCGGTAAGAGTCTCAGTGGAATTACCCTTTAGCAAAGCATTAAAAATTTCAGCAAGTTGGGTTATGGCAACTAAAAAATCATCTTTATCTGTTGTTTGAATCTTCAAAAGCAAATCGTCATGCCAAACTATTTCAGGTTTACTATTAGAAGCTAATTGTGCAGATTTAGCTTTTGACAGTTTTTTATACCCCAAGATAAAGCCAATAACCGGACCTATGAAAATAAAATACCTCACCACATAAGCAATGGCAGTAGAGTACAGATTTAAAAAACCGGTTATTAAAATACATAAAACTAAACCGAGAAGGCTATATCCAACAACTATAGAATAGTTGTGTTTAACTTTCCACGATTGTGCCTTACCACACTGAGTACACTTTCCTTTGGTGTTGATACCAAATTTTCCTTTTTCAAATTGTTTTTTTCTCCAAGCAGTCCCCATTGCCTCATCAACCATTAAAGGTCTCCAAGGATTGGTATGCCCACAATACTCACAAACAAAGCGATAAGAATAAAAAACATTTTCTTCCATTGCTCTCGGTTTTATTTTGTTTCTATTAAATTCAAAGAATCTCTCTATAAAAGGCAGATTGGATGAGTCTGCTTTTTAATAGAAAAACAAGATATTTGAACTCCTCTTTTAAGTAAAACAGCAAACTAAATTCACCTCTTTAATTGCTAAAACCATATTGCTATTAAGATACAAAAAAACCGACAAAAAAAACAGCATATAAACAACAAAAAAAGCCTCCTTATTTCCATTCCTAGAACACCTGTAACAAGCTAATTGAATAGAAGAAAGAACAACTTTAAAAAGTAAAAAAACGAGATAATAAAAGATTTATTAATAGGTTAAATAAACAGTCTATTTTTCTTCGTTTTTAAGTATAAACTCCTTTGTATCAAAATCCGTTTTTCCGGACATTTTTATGAGTTCGTAATTTACAAAATCAACTGTTTATTCTGCTCTCTCGTTTATCAATTGAATGGTTTTCTTGGTTACATACACATCCCTAAGAATATCCTTATTGTGGAATGGATCAAAACAATAATTACACAAGGTCTGGCAAATCATTGAAGAAGCAAACGTAAAAGTTAGAATTTTCATCTTTATAAATTTTATAGGAATTATAAATCCACCAGAATGAGAATGTCCTCCTAAAAAGAACGTTCCTTACCCTCACAATTTAACAAGTGATGGATAAGATTTACGATTGATAAAAAGCCGAATTAAATAAAGTTTGCTTCATTAACAAGTCTATTTTTTCAAACAATAAACACCAAACATATGGTGAACTAAAAACACTTCAAATCAAATTAAATAAACCAATAAATACAGAAACACCTCCCTTCATATCCAACCCATTCACAAGCCTTGTAACTAGGGTGTTTGTCGGTCTAGTACCGAAGGGGGTTCAGTCCTAGACCGACCGGGCTTATGACCTAGACCTATTTTTCAAAGAGGTAAAGAAAGAGAAGTTTTCATTTGCCTGTACACATAATTGAAGTAATAATAGTATATTTAATGCCATTAGATGAAACCTTAAACGAAAGCGAATTCTTTTACTCTCTTGAATTAGAATAATGAAATGAGTTCTCTATAATAGAATTAAGCGATGAAAAAAATCTTTCTTCTTCTGATTTTTATTTGGACATACCCCATTGTGAGTAATGCTTCCAAAACATTAGAATCTCTTTTAGAGGAGGCAAATCACTCGTTATATACTAATCCACAATACTCCATTCAGTGTGCAGATCGCATAACCAGTAGTAGCAAAGACTCACTTTTAATTACTCAAGCCTATTTAATTAAAGGATTAGCAGAAAAATATTTGGGAAACTTTGATTTGAGCTTTACCTCCTTTCATAAAGCAGAAACATCTTGCCCACAAGACGAAAGAGTGCTTTATGCCATTGTCCGATTACACGTATCGGACATCTACTCCCGATTGATGGATTACAACAAAGCGATAAAATTAAATAATGAGGCAACCAGCATATTAAAGATGCAAAACGATTCTACCGGATTAGCCATTGCCTATAATAGCCGTGGTATTATTCATTACAACTTAGAGGAGTTCCGAACAGCAGAAGACTGTTTTATGAAAGCACTTCATATCAACAGAAAATTAGGGAATATAAAAGCAATCTCTGCCAACTTAAACAATATGTGTTTGTATAAGGGTGATTTAGAGGATAAGTTGAATAAGATTAACGAGGCCATCATTATCAATAAAAACTTAAATGCTCAATTGACTTTAGCAGAAAACTACAACAATAAAGGAAAGCAATACTATTTTGCCGGTCAATATGAAAAAGCCATAGCCCCTTTAAATATAGCCAAAGAGATTGCATGGAGTTTTGATGCCAAGGAACTCATTTGTGATAATTACGAATATTTTTCATTGGTTTATTTTGGTATGAAAGATTATAAAAAGGCCTATGAGAACTTAGAACAACTACACATACTAAGTAGTAAGTTGCAAACAACCAACAGGCTACGAATTATAGAGAAACAGATATCCGAAGGAATCATTACTGAGCAACAGAAAGAAATTGACCAAAAAGAAAACCAATATAAAATTAAAGTATTGGAGCGTAACCTAGCAATTCTATCCGTTGTGTTTTTCGTAATCATAATTCTATTAATTGTTATTCCGTATTTAAGAAAACGAAAAAAAGACCTTGAGGTAGCCGAAGCCCAATACAGATTGGAGCAATCGGAGAGAGAGGTGGCAGAACTTAAAATTCAACAACAACAAGATGCAATTAAGTTGATTGAAACTCAACTGGATACGATGCATCACGAAGTAACTAATTTTGCTATGTATTTATACAGCAGAAACCAGTTACTAGACTCCATTAGCAAACGCATTAAAGAGGGATATAAAATGGAACTATCGGAGTTGCAAGTCCACTTAAAGAAAATAAACTACTTTATAGCACAATACAAAAGAGGGACAAAAGAGACCAATGAGTTGTTAGAGAAAATAGAGATTCGAAATAAAGATTTCAAGAAGCGTATTCTTGAACTACATCCCAACTTAACTCCGGGAGAAATAAATTTAGCGATGTTACTAAGAGTAAATATTTCTACAAAAGAAATTTCTTTATTGACAGGAAACAACCCCAAAAGTGTGAATATGAGTCGCTACAGGTTAAGGCAATCATTGAACTTAAACACCGAAACAGACCTGGAGGAATACATTCAGTCTTTATAATAGTAAAAAAGAGTGAATTATTGTTTTTGTAGACAAATAATAATTTGCAAACAACTGAAATACAACACTCTATAAAAAACACAGTAGATAATATAATTCTTTTTTTTCTCTTTTTGTAGATAGCAAATCCCCTAAATATCATAAACAGATTCATTTATCTATCTATATTGTTAATGCTTATAAAAGCATAATCGTTAACTAAAAAGATAGATACTATGAATGAATTCAAATCTTTTAAAGGTAGGGCACTACTGTTATTTTTAGCTCTCACCTTGTGTGGATTCGCATCTGCACAGAAAATCCAAATTACAGGGACTATACTCGATCCATTGAAGGAACCTGTTATTGGAGCAAGTGTTCTAGAGAAGAATACTACGAATGGAACCATCACCAATTTAGATGGTGAATTTTCTCTCTCAGTAGACCCACAAGCCACGCTTATTATTAGTTATGTGGGATATAAAACACAAGAGGTAGCGGTTCAAAACAAACGACAATTCAATATTGTATTAGAAGAAGACGCTCACTTATTAGAAGAGACTGTAGTTATTGGATACGGTGTGTTGAAAAAGAGCGACTTAACAGGAGCTATTTCTTCGGTTGATGTGGAAGACCTTAGCCGCAGAACAACAACCAATCCGGCAGAAGCACTACAAGGAAAAATTGCCGGAGTAAACATTCAAAAATCAGGAGGTAATGCCGGGGCATCTATGCAAATTAAGATTCGTGGAGTGAAAACCTTTGGCGACAATAATCCTCTTTATATCATTGATGGATTTCCCGGAGACATTGAGAATGTAAATCCACAAGACATTGAGTCTATGGAGGTTTTAAAAGATGGTGCAGCCGCTGCCATTTACGGTTCTGTAGCTGCCAATGGTGTAGTTATTGTTACAACCAAGAGTGGTAAAAAAGGAGATTTAAAGGTGGACTTTAGTACTTATTTCACCAGTACCAGAGTAGCTAATAAATTAGAATTCTTAAATGCAGAGCAATATAAAAATGTACACCGGACCATGTATGAGAATTATAATGAGCAATTTCCTATAGAAGCTGTAACTTTACCTGCATACATTGATAAAAACACAGGAGTAGATACAGACTGGCAAGACGCTATGTTACGGAATGGTTTAGCTAAGAATTATTTAGTAAGCGTAAGAGGAGGAACAGAAAATGCACAATACTCCATTTCATACAATCACGCAGATGATAAAGGAATTTTCTTAGGCAACCGATTTGTGCAAGACAATGCACGAGCTAAGTTGTTTATGAGAAAAAGCATCTTCGATTTTGACGCCAACTTAGCTATTCGTTATACCAAAGGGGAGTATCCTTTATATCAATTGAAAGAGATGTATATGATAAGCCCTTTAATTCCCATTTATAATGAAGATGAAGAACACGGCTTTGGTTTAACTAATTTTGATGGCATACCCAATAATAGAAACGTAATGGCAGATTATCATTATAGAAAAGAAGCCACTCGTAAATACCACACCACAGCAAATATTGGAATTACCATTAATTTTACCGATTGGTTGAATTTCAAAACCAGTTACGGCTATAGAGGAGAACACGAACGTACAGCCTACCATACTCCGGCATACATTGCAGATGAAAAAGCCAAACAAATGTACCCTTACCACAGTGAAACTTCGGGTTATTGGGAAGAGCAAGTACTTGACAATGTATTGAGCTTTAATAAGGACTTTAAAGAACATTCCATAACCGCTATGGTGGGTAACTCCATTACAGGTAGAAAATACAACTGGAACTCCGTAGGTGTAGAAGGAAAAACAACAGTTTATGAAGTACAAGACGGAAAAATTGTAACCAATGAACTACCCGGTGGTTTTTTAGATCAATCGTTTGAAACAATTGATGCAGGTAAAGGAGGAACATACGACGGTGGAGGTAGCAAATGGGATTATAGACGAGTTTCTTTCTTTGGTCGTGCAAACTACAATTACGATAATCGTTATTTATTCCAAGCCACTTTACGCTACGACGGTTCTTCCAAATTTGGATCGGACAATCGCTGGGGAGGTTTCCCTTCATTAGCAGTGGGTTGGAGAATCAGTGAAGAAAAATTCTTCCCCAAAAAGAGTATAATCAACAACTTAAGATTCCGTGCCAGCTGGGGACGTTTAGGAAACGAAAATGCTTTAGGGTACTACGATTTCCAAGCATTAATATCCACTTACAACACTAAATATCAAGGCTACGTGAAAGGGAATGGCGATACACCTTGGGTGGGGAGCATCGCCCGTGATTTAGAAAATAGGTCTTTGAAATGGGAAACTACAGACACAAAAAACATTGGGTTGGACATAGGCTTCTTAAACAACAAACTAGTTGCAGCAGTGAATTACTATTACAACCAAACAGAAGACTTGCTTATAACTAAGGCTCTTCCTCCATCGGCAGGACTGAATAACCCGGTATTAAATGTGGGTAAAATAAGAAACTCAGGATTTGAATTGGAATTAAACTGGACCGATCGTATCCGTGATTTTGATTATAATGTAGGCTTCAACTTAACCACAATCAGTAATAAAGTAACTCAACTATCGGATGACAATCAAACACTTTATGGTGAAGGACTGAAGTATGGAACAGAACACTTCCCTACCCAAACCAAAGTAGGTCAACCCATTGGTAGCTTTTACTTATATCAGACCAATGGCATATTCCAATCAATGGACGAAGTGAATGCACACATAAATAAGGAGGGTAAATTACTTCAACCCGAAGCCAGACCCGGTGACATTCGTTTCATGGATGTTAATGAAGACGGGAAAATAGATGAAGACGATAAAATACATTCCGGATCGGGAATACCTACCTTAGAGGCAAACATCAACTTCTCTGCAAACTACAAAGGGATAGACCTTTCTTTCTCATTAGGTAGTGCTTGGGGACATAAATTGTACAACGGAAATAAATATTTTTATGAAGGTATGAATTCTGGTTCAAACTTCCTTGCTTCAACATTAGATGCCTGGACACCCGAAAACAGAAACACAAATGTTCCACGTGCTATATACCAAGACCCGAATTTAAATATGAGAGAGTCAACTCGTTTCTTAGAAAAAGGGAACTTTGTACGTTTGAGAACTTTACAAGTGGGCTATACATTACCCAAGACTTTGATGCAAAAAATTTATGTAGAAAAACTACGTGTCTATTTTAGTGCAGATAATTTATTTACCATAACCGGTTATGATGGTATTGACCCTGAGTTCTCCAGAGCAAATGTACTAAACACAGGAATTGATAAGTTAATTTATCCTTTTACACGTTCCTTTACACTTGGTGCACAATTAACATTCTAACCCAAATCCATTGAATTATGAAAAAAATAATATACATATTACTAGTAAGTCTCTCACCACTATTCTTTGTGGCTTGCGATGACTACTTAAGTGTACAGTCGCCCGATAAATTGACCTCAGGTACTTTTTGGCGTAATTTATCAGATGCTGAAGCCGGACTATCTGCCGCTTATTCACAGTTGGAGTACTCCATTGATACCTGGGAGTTTGCAGAAGTAAAATGGCCCGTTGAAGCCTATCGTGAAGACGTGGTAATTATGGGTAATGATGCTATGAACTACCCCAACTGGGTGGAACTCAGTCGTTTTACCTACACCAACGGAAACTCTCAGGTTTCGTCCTATTGGTGGAACAATTACAAAGGAATTAGTTTTGCTAATCAGGTAATAGAAAAAGTTCCCGGAATTCCGGATGACAAAATTGATCCTACTCTTAGAGAGCAGATTACCAATGAAGCTCATTTCTTAAGAGCTTACTATCATCTGAAGCTCATTTTGAACTTTGAGGAGATTATCATCCGTGACATCTACATTACAGGACAAGATCAGTTGGATAAAGCACCCTCTTCACGTATAGAGGCTTGGGATTTTATCATTGAGGATTTGAAAAAAGCCACACAGCTGCCCGCCTCTCATGGAACATCGGACATTGGACGTGCTACGAAAGGAGCGGCTTATTCCTATTTAGGATTGTGCTATTTAACTCGTGCATACGAAGAAACGGCATCGAAAGATGAGTTCTTAAAACTAGCTGTTGATGCGTTAGATAAAGTTACCGGTTATGAGTTAGTGAAGGAATTCAACACCATGTTTGATGCTTCAAACAAGAACTCTAAAGAATCCATCTTTGAACTTCAATTCTCTATGTCTACAGCCAATGGTGCAAATTACCGCACACAATTCCATCGTTGGATGGGAGTTTCTGAGTTTTGGGGATGGGATGAAATACTTCCCAGCGAGATCTTGATGAATGAATATATGAAAGAGGGCGAAATAGCTACAACAGGAAGATATGACTCCAGACTTTATTACACCGTTTTCTATGAATGCGATTATTTTAATGATGGCAGTGGAAGAGTTTATGGGTACGATTATAAAGATTGGTTTAACAAAGAAGTGGAAGGATCTGGTGGTTCTAAAGAAATAGTGTATTATAATCGCCCAGCTTTTCGTAAATTTATGCCCAAAGATTATGCAGCTTTAAGTGAAAATTATTGCGCCATAAATATTCCTTTGATGCGATATGCCAATGTTTTATTGATGAAAGCAGAAGCACTGAATGAACAGGGACAAACCGATAAGGCAATTCCACTAATTAATCAGGTTCGTTCCGTTCACGGAGATATGCCCAATATGGCGGGATCAACCCAAGCCGATGTTCGTGCACAAATTATACACGAACGGATGATTGAGTTTCCTTTGGAAAACTGGCGTTGGTATGACCTTCGCAGATGGGGAAAACTAGAGGAAGCAATGAAAGCAGCTAATAGGAACAACTTCTCATACGAGAAAAATGCGTTCTACCCCATTCCATTAACCGAGATTAATTCGAATGGATCATTAAATTAATAGAGAAAAAAACCTTTCAATCAAACACTATGCTAGTTGTCATTGGATTTTTAATCGTTGGAGTTGCTGTTGGATTCTTCATTCAAAAGAAAAAAGCAGTCAATGTTAGTCCATTAATTATGGTATTTATTTGCTCTCTTCTTTTCATTTTAGGAGTAGAGGTGGGTGAAAATGAAACCATATTAAAGAACTTCAATACAATTGGTATAGATGCCTTAATTATTACCGGAGGTGCTGTGTTGGGGAGTATCTTGTTGGCATGGCTCCTCTGGTACATTGTGCAATCTAAAGCATAAGTGAGATGAGAGGAAGTATTATAATTATTTTATTTTTCATACTAGGGGTCGCTTCTGGTCATTATAATTGGATACCTTATAATTTCACAGATAGTGAGATTAGTTTTTATATCCTTTGTGGCTTAATGTTTTTAGTCGGAATTAGCGTAGGCAATGACTCGAAAACAATAAAGGGCTTTAAGCATATAAATTATCGTCTCCTTTTCCTACCATTAGCAACGATTATTGGAACCTTACTAGGATGTTTCTTTGTCAGTTTTTTCTTATCCCAGCGCAGTACAACAGAATGTATGGCTGTTGGGTCGGGTTTTGGTTATTACTCACTATCCAGTATATTTATTACAGAATATAAAGGAGCTGAACTGGGTACTATCGCTTTAATTTCTAACATAATGCGAGAAATTATAGCTTTACTCTTTGCTCCGCTATTTGCTAAATATTTTGGAAAGCTCTCGCCCATTTCAGCGGGTGGAGCCACCACTATGGATACCACGTTACCCATCATTACTAAGTTTTCCGGCAAAGAATATGTCATCGTTTCAATTTATCATGGATTTATAGTAGACCTTAGCGTCCCCTTTTTAGTAACATTATTTTGCTTATTATGAAACAACTTATAGTCTTTTTTATGTGCTTTCTCTTCTTGGGTGCAACTGCTAAAGGAGAGGATTTAAAGGATTTGCCTTGGCAAAATCCAAACGTGAATGAAATTAACCGAGAGCCTATGAGAGCTCACTTCATTCCTTTCACGAGTGAGAAAGGGGCTCTCAATCAGTTACAAAAACCTATTGCAGAGCAATTTAAGCTTAACACTCAAGGAGAACGAAGAGTTTCTCTAGATGGTATATGGAAGTTTAAGTTTGCCAAAAACTTAGCTGAAGCTCCTCAAAACTTTTGGAAAACTAATTTCAATGTAAAAAAATGGAGCAACATAGAAGTACCCGGAAGTTGGGAGCTTCAAGGTTTTGATGCCCCCATATATACCGATGTGGCCTATCCCTTCCCTCCTAACCCTCCATATGTACCCACAGATTACAATCCTGTAGGTTCTTACGTTACAGAATTCAACGTTCCGGCTAATTGGGATGGAATGGATATTTACATCGACTTCAGAGGAGTTGAATCTGCCTTTTACTGTTGGGTAAATGGGCAGGAAGTGGGTTACAGTGAAGACAGTCGTTTACCTGCTAAATTCAATGTTACTCCCTACTTAAAAAAAGGAAAGAATAAATTAGCTGTACAGGTTTTCCGTTTCAGCGATGGCTCTTACTTGGAAGACCAAGACTATTGGAAATACAGTGGTATTGAGCGTAGTGTATATCTTTTGGCTCGTCCTCAAAGCAGAGTTCACAACTTCACCATGGTGGCCGACTTAACCAACAATTACAAAGATGGCTTACTCAATCTATCGATTGACCTTAAAAACCCTAAGGCTAACCATTCCGTGGAAGTAAAGGTTTTTGATGGAACACAGCAAATTTACAACACAACGCAAAAACTAAATGATTCGGATAAAGAGTTTGCTATTAAGCAACTATTTAAGGAAGTAAAAAGCTGGAATGCAGAAACCCCTAATCTATATACTTTAGCCATTAATTATTTAATAGATGGAAAGGTTTCTGAATCGTTTGCACATCGTTTTGGTTTTAGAACCGTAGAGATGAGAAATGGAATGTTCTTATTGAATGATACTCCTATTCTTTTCAAAGGGGTGAATCGCCACGAGCACAACAAGAACAAAGGAAGAACCATCACCATTGAAAGTATGATTGAGGACATTCAACTAATGAAGCATTTCAACATCAATGCTGTGAGATGTGCTCACTATCCCAATAATGCGGAATGGTATCAGCTGTGCGACTATTATGGCATCTACCTCATTGATGAAGCTAATATTGAGAGCCACGGTATGTTCCACCACAAAGACAGAACATTAGCCAACAAACCGGAGTGGAAATTGCCTTTTGAGCAAAGAATGCAACGGATGATACAACGAGACAGAAACTTCACATCGATTGTAACTTGGTCGCTTGGTAATGAGTCAGGCTACGGAGAAAACTTTGAAACCATTTATTGGTGGACAAAAAAGAACGACCCCACACGTCCTGTTCAATACGAAGGTTCACGCAAAGAAGGCGTTTCAGATATTTATTGTCCCATGTATGGTCGTTTATGGTTACTTAGGGAACACGTAAACCAACGTCAACCCAGACCACTAATTTTATGTGAGTATGCTCACGCCATGGGAAATAGTGTTGGCAACCTAAAAGATTACTGGGAATTAATTTACAAACACGATCAGCTACAAGGTGGTTTTATTTGGGATTGGGTGGATCAAACCATTGAAACAAAAGATACCAAAGGAAACACCATCTATGCTTACGGTGGCGATTTAGGTTTCGTAGGTATCCCTAACGACTCAAACTTCTGTTCCAATGGGTTAGTTGCTGCAGACCGTACCCTAAATCCTCACATTTGGGAGGTTAAGAAGGTATATCAATACATTCATTTTGAACCCAAAGAGTTTAGTAATAACATACTCAATGTAACCAATCGCTACGATTTCATTACATTGGATGGCTTTACTTTAAATTGGAGAATAGAAGCCAATGGATCTATTGTACAATCGGGTAGTTTGGACTTCCCTACTATCTTACCACACGCAACTCAAGAGGTAACAATACCTTTTAATGAAATAAAGAATCAAAATCTGGAACATTTCTTAATTGTGGAGGCAGTCCATAAAAAACCAACTCTCACTGTAGACAAAAATCACATTGCTGCCATTGAACAATGGTTAATAGCTGAACCCACAAAAAGTAAGGCAAAACAAGTAGCTCACGGTAAGTTAAACCTCGATAAGCAAGGAAATGAAGTTACAGTTACAAACAATAAAGACTTTACTGTTAGCTTCTCTTCACAAACCGGACAAATGACTGGTCTGACATACGATAATGAGCAGATGCTTCAAGAGGGTTTTGAGCCTAACTTCTGGCGTGCTTTAACAGATAATGATGTTGCAAACAGAACACTGGAACGTTGTATTTTATGGAAAGAGGCAGGTAAAAATCTAACTTTAAGCAACTTCTCAATTGACGACTCCAAAGAGAACCTTATAAAGGTTACGGCAACTTATGCAATGAATGAATTATCATCCACACTCGAAATGGCTTACCAAATTTCGCCCAACGGAAATGTTGAGGTAGGTATGTGTTTCACACCGGGAGATAAACCTCTAAGTGAAATTCCACGCTTTGGTATGCGAATCATTTTACCCAAAGAGTATGAGCAGATGACTTGGTTAGGACGTGGCCCTCACGAGAACTATTTAGACAGAAAAGAATCGGCTTTAATCAGTCGATACCAAGCCACAGTATGGGAGCAATTCTACCCCTATGTACGTCCTCAGGAAACAGCAAATAAGTGTGATGTTCGCTGGGTGTCACTAACCAATGCCAAAGGCAAGGGATTACTCTTTATTGGAGAAGCGCCATTAAGTGTAAGTGCTTGGAACTTTACGCAAGAAGACATTGGCTATATTCCTTTTGACACAGAACGCAAACACGGTGGAAGCATTGAGAAAAAAGATTTTGTTTGGTTCAATGTAGATCACCTGCAAATGGGTGTTGGTGGCGATACAACTTGGGGAGCACAGGTTCATCCGGAATATACCATTACACCTGAGAAGATATCTTACTCATTTACCTTAATGCCTGTCAGAGAAGGTGAAGAAGTGGGACAAAAAGCCATTGAGTAATTACTGCATTCAATAAATACAATTACGATATGAATAAAAAACTTAACTTATTGGGATTCTTGATCCTTATACTGAGTTTTCACTCCTGTAAACAGGAGAAAACAACGTATTTACAAGATCAATACGCCCAAATATTAGACATCACCTACACGCCTAATGCTGAAACACGTAGTACAGGTTGGTTTACAGATCAAGGGGCGTGGATGGGGTTTACAATCCCGGATGAAAACAATTGGATAAATGGTTTTTGTGGTCCTTTCAGTTTGGATCATAGAACTTGGATAGCTAGTGCAGCAGTTCATGTTACCTATAAGAATAAAGACATCAAGCTAGTACACGCATCAACTAACTACCTACCGGGTGAAATTCACCTGGTGGCTAAGTCGGATGAAGGAACGCTTACGCAACAACTGTTCTTTGTAGATAATCAAACGGCTCTATTGCATATAACCTCCACTTCTAACGAGCCTTTATTGCTTTCAGCCTTGAACTGGGACACTGGGGTTATTTTAGGGAAAGAGCAAAATAAAGTGATAGCAACGCATCCTAATGGAGAGATTGTGACGCTTACTTTCCCTGAGAGTATGGAGATTAAACACAATGAGAAAAACTATGAAGTTATCAGTACGAGTAAAGATTTCTATGTAGAGATTAATCATTTCTTCAAAGAGATGGAAAATGGTACTTCTGTTATAGAATATCCTTCGCTACTAGCTAATGCAAAGAAGTTGGAACAGGAAAGCAAACAACGATGGAACAATTACCTCAGTGCAGTATTGAGAAATGATATGCCAGACAAATACAATCGGATTGCGGTAAAATCGGTAGTAACCTTAATAGCCAATTGGCAAAGCAGTAAAGGTGGATTATTACACGATGGAATTGTTCCTAGTCACGCTGTGGGTTATTTTATGGGCTTTTGGGCGTGGGATACTTGGAAAACTGCCGTAGCTATGGCTAAATTCACCCCGGAACTAGCTAAAGACCAGATTCGATCAATGTTTGACTATCAACTAATTGATGGAATGATTATTGATTGCATCTACTCCAATCCGGAGGAAAACAATCAAAGAGATAGTAAACCTCCTTTAGCTGCCTGGGCTGTTTACGAAGTTTACAAACAGACAAACGATTTGGCATTCCTGAAAGAGATGTATTATCCCCTTGTGTCTTATCATAAATGGTGGTATGATAAAAGAGATCACAACCAAAATGGTATTTGTGAGTTTGGCTCAACCGATGGTACTCTTGTGGCAGCGGCTTGGGAAAGTGGAATGGATAATGCCATCCGATTTGATGAAGCAGAAATGGTCCAAAACAGCACAGATGCCTGGAGTGTTAATCAGGAGAGTGTTGACTTAAATGCATATCTAGCTTATGAGTATAAGCTATTAGAGAAGATTGCTAAAATCATTGACCAACCATTAGAGTTATCGGTTATCAACACTGATGTAGCAGATTATTTCTTTGATGAAGAAAATGGTTTCTTCTTTGACAGGCGCCTGAAGGATGGTTCTTTTATTGTGGAATTTGGTTGTGAAGGATATACTCCTTTTTGGACAGGCATAGCTAGCCAAGAGCAGATGGACAAAGCGATTGTTCACTTTCAAGACCCACATCAATTCTCAACTTACATTCCTTTTCCAACGGCTGCAGCTAACAATCCTAAGTTTATGCCTAACGGTTATTGGAGAGGTCCCATCTGGCTCGATCAGACTTATTTTGCAATTAAGGGGCTACGGAATTACGGATACAATGAGTTAGCCGATAACTATACAGAACAAGTTTTTGAACGATTGGACGGATTAACAGAAAGTGCTCCGATACACGAGAATTACGATACACATACAGGAGGTAGATTAAAAGCTCCACATTTTAGCTGGAGTTCTGCCCACCTCTTGATGCTATATAATGAATATAAAAAATAACTTAACCGTTCAAACTTTACACACTTAAAAGCAAAAAAGGTCAATGAGCATTGTACTCATTGACCTTTTTAATGGTATATACTTAAAAATTAGTAATCTTCCTCGTCTTGTTCCTCAATAATAACAGCATCTTCTATGGAGTGAGAAGAAGAGATATCTTGTTTTTTATTACGGTATCGAGTAAACTTAAACCAGTTAATCAATTCAGATACAGCATAAACAATACAGGCAACACCAATAATCATTAAGGCTGTTTCCCGTACTCCAATAGGATTAAATAAAGAGAGAATTCCTGCCAGCAGAATTAAAGAAGGAACCACATAAAACCCCAAAGGAACGCGTATCCAACGCCGGGCCGATGTTAATGAGGCAATTTGTTGTATTCCTCCTAATAATAAGATAAACCCTAGAATAAAGGTAAATACATTGGCAAAGAAATTAGGCATAATAACAAGCATTAAACCCAATAAAAAAGCACCTACCCCATCAACGGGGAAAGACCGTAACCCTCCTTTTTTTCTCTGTCCGGCCAAATAACTCAAAAGAGTAATTAAACCGGAAGCAATAAATAATACACCTATGGTTAGTATAATATACTCTATGGCAGCATCAGGCCATAACACTAATATCAATCCTATAATTAGAGCAAATATGATGCGAATAAAAGAATAGTTTAATTTTTTCATATTACATTACGCTTTTTAATATTTCTTTTGCAACAGCACCTGTTACATTACCAGACTCTCCATAAGCTACATTTGCCTGATGGAATCGGTTTTCTATCTCCTGAATAGTATCTTCACCTATCCCCTCTTCACTCAATCGGGTGGTCAGTCCTAAAGATCTAAAAAATTGTTCCGTTTGTTCTATGGCCTGATGGATTTTCTTCTCTGGGTCTTTTTCAGAAATACCCCATATGCGTTCTGCATATTGTATGATTTTAGCTCCTTTCTGCTCCTTCAACACACGCAGTGTACCCGGGAAGACAATGGCCAAGGAATGCCCGTGAGTAAGTCCTTTCAATGCTGTTAACTCGTGTCCAATCATATGGGTAGCCCAATCTTCTGTAACTCCCATACCCAAGAAACCATTCAGTCCCATAGTGGCAGAGAACATAAAATCAGCCATTAAGTTGTAGTTTGTTTGATCTTTCATTATTTGAGGAGCTATTTCAATAACTGTATGCAAAACTCCTTCTGCCCACCGATCCATAACTCTTGACTGGTTGGGGGTGGTCATATATTGTTCCATAACGTGAACGAAAGTATCTACCAACCCACAAGCCAAATGGTGCTTTGGCAAAGAATAAGTAGTTTCCGGATCGAGCACCGAGAATACAGGAAAAGTATAAGGAGAGGCAAAGCTTCTTTTCTCTTTCCGCTGACGAGATGAGATGACTCCTCCAGAATTCATTTCCGAGCCTGTTGCAGGTATGGTTAATACAGTGGATAAAGGAATAGCTTTCGTTATCAAAGGAGGTCGGCACACTAAATCCCAAGCATCTCCGTCATAACAAAGTCCTGCTGCAATTAACTTGGTTCCATCGAGCACAGAACCACCACCTACAGCTAAAAGATAATCAACCTTTTCCTCTTTTCCTTTTTGAATTGCCTGACTCAAAGTATCAATATCAGGGTTAGATTCTATACCCCAGAATTCAAGGGTATGGTGGTTTTGTAATGCTTTGGATACTTGATTATAAACCCCATTGCGTTTCACACTTCCACCACCAAAGGTTAACATAATGGTTTTATCTTGGGGAATTTCTTTCGCTATTCTTGCAATCATTCCTTTACCAAAAAGTAAACGAGTTGGATTTTGAAATATAAAATTATCCATCTTTATTGTTTTTAATATTCTACCTATTGTAATAAGTAAAGTAACTAAGTATTACAAGAAAAAACAAGTAAATTTGTGGAGTTTTTTATATCTTCAAGCAAGTTGGAATCTAATCAATAAAAAAAACTCCTCGCAATGAAAAATCAAAAAAACGATATAGAAATCAGGATAAAGAAAACAGAAGTACTAACCTTGCAACATTTCAAGGAAGAGGTGAATTATGCCACATATGATAGCTCCTTATTTAAGGAGTTATTTATTGCCTCCTCATCGGAAGGAATCTGCTTTCTTGCACCACACTGTACTTTAGACCAAGGAAAAGAGGAGCTGAAAAAACAGTATCCAAATGCTATTTTAACATTCAAGAGAACAACTGCTACAGAAGAAATGGCACATTTATTAAATGAGACTACTCTTCCAGAAAAATTCTATAAATTACACTTAATTGGTACTCCTTTTCAACAGAAAGTATGGGAAGCATTAATAAGCATACCGAGAGGCAAGACCAAAACCTATCAAGAAATAACTCAGGAAATTAAATATGGCAAAGCTTTTCGTGCAGTTGGAAGTGCCATAGGAAGAAATCCAATCAGCCTATTAATTCCTTGTCATCGAGTAGTTAGAACCAATGGAGAATTAGGTGGATATCGCTGGGGCTTAACTGTAAAAGAGACCCTATTATCCTATGAAAACAGATTAAATAAAAAAAACCTCCATTATTTATTGGTTAATTAAATAAATCTTTTCTAGCTTTGCAAATAGAAAAAAAAGAACAATAACACTTTTATGAGAAATTTATCAGTACATACATCTTGGTGGTGGCGTCAATTACAACTCAATAGTCGTAAGGGATTGGCACTCGTATGTATAAATTTAAATAGTATCTAAAAAGTAAATAGAGATATTACAATCAAAAGAGTCCTGTCGCACTTGCGGCAGGACTCTTTTTTTATATGCATATTTTTAATATAAATAAAACTTAAAACAATGAATGATTTTTTAGTAAATGAAAACGGGTATTACGGTGAATTTGGTGGAGCTTTTGTTCCGGAGTCTCTTCTTCCATCCATTAATGAACTGAAAGAAAATTATTTAAAGATTACACAAACTGAAGATTTCAGGAAAGAGTTTAATCAGTTATTGAAAGATTATGTTGGACGTCCTTCTCCACTTTATTATGCCAACCGATTATCTCAGAAGTATGGAGCTAAAATTTACCTAAAGCGTGAAGACCTGAATCATACAGGTGCACATAAGATAAACAATACCATTGGGCAGATTCTTATGGCTAGTCGGATGAATAAGAAAAAGATAATTGCAGAAACCGGTGCAGGACAACACGGCGTTGCAACAGCTACTGTTTGTGCTTTAATGGGTATGGAATGTATGATTTTTATGGGAAAGACGGATGCAAAGAGACAACGTCTGAATGTAGAGAAAATGAAGATGTTAGGAGCAAAAGTAAGAGTCATAACCTCAGGGAATCAAACCTTAAAGGATGCCACTACAGAGGCCATACAATACTGGAGTGAAAATTACACTGATACCTATTATCTTATTGGTTCAGCAGTAGGTCCACATCCCTATCCGGATATGGTCACCCGTTTTCAGTCGGTTATTTCTGAGGAGATAAAAAAACAACTTATAGAACAAGAAAATAGGAATTATCCGGACTATCTCATTGCTTGCGTAGGAGGTGGAAGTAATGCTGCTGGAACAATATATCACTACCTAAACGATGAACGGGTTAAAATTGTATTAGCTGAAGCCGGAGGACTTGGCTTAAATTCAGGACAGACAGCAGCAACTCTCAATCTAGGAAAAAAAGGAGTATTGCACGGATCATATACCTATGTGATGTTAGATGAAGAAGATCAGGTTATAGAACCGTATTCTATTTCTGCCGGATTAGACTACCCTGGAGTGGGGCCTTTACACGCTCACTTAAAACAGGAGAGAAGATCGCACGTCTTTGCCATAACAGATGATGAAGCACTTGATGCTGCCTTTGAACTAACCAAAACAGAAGGAATTATTCCGGCAATTGAATCGGCTCATGCACTTGGAGTTCTCAATAAGATAAAATTCAAGCCTACAGACGTTGTGGTATTAACGGTTTCCGGACGAGGAGACAAAGATATGGATACTTACTTATCGGAATTAAAGAAACGATCTGAGGCATATAGTTTTGCTGAAATATGAATATTTTTTTATGATAGAAATAAGGATCAGATACGTTATTTTTTCATTATAAAACACGTATCTGATTTCTTTTTTCCACCAGATGATAAACTATGAAAACATTTAGTTGATGGCAATCTTTTTGTATGTAAAGTTTAGATGAAAACAAAAGTCCAAACAATAAAAATCAGACTAATAAAATGTCTATATTTGTCAGAAATTACCTAATATACAAACTTTATGAAAGTAGATACCCCATCAATACTACTAATATATACTGGTGGAACTATCGGAATGATAAAAAACGAAGTTTCCGGAGCACTTGAAAACTTCAATTTTGAACGCTTAATGGAATATATTCCTGAAGTAAAAGAATTTAATCACAATATATCTGCACACTCCTTTAATCCTCCAATGGACTCATCCGATTTAGAGCCATCTGCTTGGGTGGCTATGGCTAAGGTGATAGAAGACAATTATGAGGATTATGATGGCTTTGTTATTTTACATGGAACAGACACCATGGCCTATTCTGCTTCTGCACTAAGCTTTATGTTGCAAGATCTGAATAAACCGGTAATTTTTACCGGCTCACAACTTCCCATTGGAATGTTAAGAACCGATGGAAAAGAAAACCTAATTACATCCATTGAAATTGCAGGAGCAAAAGATGAACAAGGGCTGCCTATGGTTCCTGAAGTCTGTATTTTCTTTGAGAACAAACTAATGAGAGGAAATCGGACGACTAAAATACACGCTGAAAACTTTAGTGCCTTTCGTTCTTTTAACTACCCTTGTTTAGCTGAAGCGGGGATACACATTAAATATAACACTGCATTTATAAAAAAACCTACACAGAAAAAACTAACGGTACGAAATCAATTTGACCCTAATGTGGTGGTCTTAACTTTATTTCCAGGTATTCAAGAAGAAATTGTTCACTCAGTTTTACACATAAAAGGAATTAAAGCCTTGTTGCTTAAAACTTATGGATCAGGAAATGCCCCTCAAAAAGAATGGCTTATAAGAGAACTTAAAGAGGCTATTAATAGAGGTATCGTTGTTGTAAATGTAACACAATGTCCTGCAGGATCAGTAGAAATGGAGCGTTATGAAACAGGAATTCAACTCCTTAAAATTGGTGTTACCAGTGGACACGATTCAACTTCTGAATGTGCCATTACCAAACTGATGTTTTTATTGGGACAAGGATTTTCATCAGAAAAAGTAAGAGAACTGATGGAAACAGACTTAATTGGAGAAGTAACAGAAAAAATCCAATAAATAGATATCTCGGTCTAGTACTCTCAACACTTAGAGAAAACTAGACCGAAACTCTCTTTTTCCATTCCTTGCCAAAGACTACCAGCAGTTTCTTTTTATACAACCCTTCCCTTCTATCCTTTTTCAATTTTTTTTACCATACACAAGCAAATTAACTGTATAATATATGCACATTATATACATTTTATATAATTTTGCATTTATACGATTACTTTAACGAGGAAGATACTCAATAACCTTCGAAGGACTCATTCTGTCATACCTCCCCCGCTTATTCAAGCAATCGATTTTTACATATCAATTAAAAAATCAAATTAGATGAAAGTTAAAAGTATTTCTTTTAACGGTCTATCTGTAGCCGTAATAATCTGCTTATTAACCATAAGTTGTGTAAATCAAATTACAGATGAAACAGTTATTAATGCGGAGAAAACTCCCATTGTATTATCTACTGATATCTATTATGTCAAATCGCGAGTGATGAATAACAAGTTTCAGAATAAAGATGCCATTGGATTATACGTTCTGAAGCAACCCAATACGCTGGAAGATGAACGATTTATTGACAATGCACTGTTCGTTTACTCTTCCAAAGAGATCTTTCTGTCCAAAGACACACTTTATTATCCTAAACACGATGCAATATGTGATTTCATTAGTTATTATCCTTATCAAAAAGAGGGGTTCAAGTCAGACCAAACTCAGATTACGGTAGGGATAGAAAAAGATCAATCTACAGTTGAAAACTATACGCTTTCAGATTTTATGTTAGCCTCTACAAATGACATCAAAGCGACCAACCATCCGGTAAATCTAACCTTTAAGCATAAAATGAGTAAAGTCTACATACGTGTTAAAGCAAAAGATAAAGACAAGCAATTGAATGAAGTTATGCTTGATTTTCCAAGTATTTCATTTAATGGTTTTTACACAGAAGCTACCTACGACTTTACTACCGATTATTTTTCTGAATATGCCAAACAAACCACTATTATTCCTTTTGGAGAATGGTCTTTAACCAAAAACCAATTGGTAGGAAAAGAGATTCTTCTATTTCCTCAAGAGGTAAACAAAGAACATCAAACCATTACACTAAATGTTGATAATGAGATTTACTCTTGCTCTTTTCCTAACGACTTAGTCCTTAAATCGGGAGATAGTAATGAACTTACCATAAACTTTACTCCATCTAAAGGTATAGAGATAGAGAGTATTCACCCCTTAATTGCGGAATGGAATACAGGAAAGCAAACTGAGACCGATAATGACCTGCTGTACAATCAGATTAACCTATCGGATTTTAGCTTTCAAAAAACACAAGTAACTCTTATACTTTCAGAAAAAAGAGAACCTTTGTATGAGGTAACCAAAGAGTTATTAATGTCAAAAACAATGAAAGAACAAGCCATCATTGTCTACCCTATTGTAAATGATAAAGCAGATTTAACCCAAGGTGTGGTTTTAAACTTATTGAATAACCACAAAAACATTCACGGTGGAACCATCTGTTGGAACAAATTAGATAATACCTTTGAATACAAAGAGGGAAATCAGCCCCCTATCCGTTCTTTTTTTATTAACCAGCAGAATGAAATCGCATTTAGTATTCCCGAAAAACCACAACCTGTTTACTTATGCGAAAAAGTAATTAACGATCAAAGAAGAGATGAACAAAGAACTTACCCTTTAATAAAAATTGGAACGCAATACTGGATGGGAAGTGAGCTACATACCAACTATTACACCAATGGAAAAAAGATAAATGCAATAAAAGATACGATCAAAGAAGATATTCCTGTTTTAATAACCAGTAAAAAGCATCCTGAAAATTACTACTACAATGACAAAGCTGTCCTCACTAATATGCTACCTCCCAAAGGATGGAGAATTCCTTCTACGAATGATTGGAATCGTTTAGAAGAATACATACAACACGATATGGATATTTTGTTGAATAAGAGTTGGGGAAGAAAAAATGCGCTAAACCTATCCGGATTTAACTGTAAACCTATCGGTTGTTTTGCAATCATAGCATACGAGGAAGATACAGGGTATTGGACGTTAAAAAGTAGCAACTCTACAGAGATAGCCGAAAAATCGATAGCCATATTTAAGAAGAAAGAAAAACTGGCTTTCGTAACTAACAAATCGAACAAAGCATTTCCCATTCGATGTATTATGAAATAAGAAGGAAGTTATATAAAAAGAAAGTAGATACAACAAAAAACAGTCCCGAAAACATCATTGTTTCCGGGACTGTTTTTAGTATATAAACCAATATGCTAGAACTGAAAATTAGCTTCTACATATTTTATAAATGCTTTATTTATCAACTTATTACCTCCGGAAGTAGGATAATTTCCAGTAAAGTACCAATCGCCCGTATGATTAGGACAAGCCTCATATAAGCCTTTGAGAGGCTGGAAAACCACTTCAATTTCAGCTCGTACAAATTCCGGTTTTAAAAGCTCTACCATCTTTTCTGATAATTCTTCGGGAGTAAAAGAAGCATAAATCTCTTTTACCGGATTAATCATCTTCTCTTTGGGTAAATTTTCCTGATCTATCGCCTTTCTGTAGGCTGCCTCTATGACATATTTCATATCCTTTTCCTTTAACAGCTCAATGGCAGAACGGAAAACAACCAACTCTTCCATACTCGACATATCAATACCGTAATAGTCGGGATATCGTATTTGAGGAGCAGAAGAAACAATCACAATTTTCTTAGGACCTAACCGATCTAAAATACCCAATATACTTTGGCGGAGGGTAGTACCTCTCACAATACTATCATCAATAATAACCAAGTTATCTTTTTGAGATACCAAACTACCATAAGTCACATCGTAAACGTGAGCAGCCCAGTCATTACGAGTATTCCCTTCAGCAATGAAAGTACGAAGTTTAATATCTTTCAATGCAACTTTCTCACTACGTATACGTTTAGAAAGAATATGTTGAAGCTCTTCAACAGTAGGAGTATGTCCTAAAGCTTGAATTTCCTTGGCTTTCTTTTCATTCAGATAGTTATCCAATCCCTGTAATAAACCATAGTATGCCACTTCGGCCGTATTAGGGATATATGAAAACACACTATTATTTACATCGTAATCAATGGCTTTAAGAATGGTAGGAACTAATTTCTCACCTAATAATTTACGTTCTTCGTAAATATCCTTATCGTTACCTCTGGAAAAATAAATACGTTCAAAAGAACAAGCTCTCTTTTCTTTAGCTTTATTAATTTGTTTCAAACGCATTTTCCCCGCCTTATTTATAAACAAACCTTGACCGGGTTCCAGTTCGTGTATTTTATCAGCTGACACATTAAAAGTGGTCTGAATGGTTGGTCTTTCAGAAGCTACAACAATAACCTCATCATCTTGATACCAATGTACCGGACGTATTCCCCAAGGGTCTCGCAAAGCAAATACCTCACCACTTCCGGTTAGTCCACTGACCACATAACCTCCATCCCACTCTTTACTTGATGTTTCCAACACATTGGCTATATCAATGTTACTTTCAATGTATTGAGTAATATCTTGTCCTTCAAGCCCTTTTTCATCGTGCGCAACTTGGAAAACGCGTTCAACTTCACGATCTAAACGATGTCCCATTTGCTCCAATAAAATATAAGCATCGGTATATACTCGTGGATGTTGTCCTATGGAGGTTATTCCCTTAAAAATATCCTCCAGGTTAGTCATCGTAAAGTTTCCACAAATAGCTAAGTTTTTAGCTCTCCAATTATTTCTACGCAAAAAAGGATGAACATAAGAGATACCTGATTTACCGGAAGTTTCATAACGGAGATGCCCTAAATAAACTTCACCAACAAAAGGGATGTTATCTAAAGCGTAATCTGAATCATTAACTTTCTCGGGAGGTATACCATTGAATTTATCGTGAATATTATTAAAAATCTGAGCTATGGCATCAGCCCCTAACTCTCTTTCTCTAAACAGATACTCTTCTCCGGGCTTTGTTTTCAACTTCAAGCAGGCTATACCTGCACCATCTTGACCGCGATTGTGTTGCTTTTCCATCAACAAATACAAACGGTTCAATGCGTATGAACATGTTCCGTATTTCTCTTTATAATACTCAAGAGGTTTTAATAAACGAATCATGGCAATACCACATTCATGCTTTAATTGTTCCATTGTTCTTTTGGTGGTTTTATTTATTCGATTTTCGACTAAATCGTAAATCTGCCACAAAAATAATAGATTTATGCTTCAAAATACAAGATTCAATCACTTTTTACACATTGAATTTTAGAAGCCATTTTATAATTAGCATATCCAAGGGGTAGTAACAAACAAGTGTGTAAATAGAAGCACTATTTTATTGAAACAAAACAATGAATTTTCATTTTACAGAAAAACAAACTAAAACACCTTAAAAAAAGAAAGCCCACAAACTCTTATTTGCATAAGAACTTGCGGGCTTTTTGTTGTATTATTTCCTCTTTTGTTAAACAATCAGCTGGAAGTTACTATTTTCCAGTGATTTAGCTTACATCTTTCTTCTCAGTTAAATATCAAGATAAGATGTAAGATCTTCAGCAGAGATGTTTTTGGCTATAATTTTGCCTTTAGCATCTATTAAATAGTTCGTAAATCCTTTATTCAATTTAAATTTTTGAAATAGTTTGGATTCCTGACCTGCTGTTTCAACAAAACAGTTAGGCGTAACTATTTGATCTTTTCTCACTGTCTCTTCAAATATGGATTGATAATCGTCAAAAGAGACTGATACAAGGGTTATGTTACTATGAGCCGATGACTTTAATACGTTACTTAAACTTACATTTTGAACCCTCGATAAAGCGTCATAACTGGCCCAGAAACTAAGCAACACACATTCGCCTCTTAAATCTTTTAGGCTAATTGATTGCTCATTTACTTTAGTTTTAATCATAAGATCAGGGGCTAAATCCCCTACATTCAAACCACTAGTGGGTTTGTCTTTTTCTATAAAAGAAGTCAAGGAACAAATTAGTAATACAACAAAAATCCATTTTACATGTTTCATGTAATGCGGTTTTAGTTAATACTATTCGGGACTGTGTTCAACAGTGATTTCCCCCGAACATTATCTGTTAGATCTACATAACAGACACATTCTGTTACAGTTAAAGACCTATTTTTCAGAAATCGGGGACAAAGTTAATGAATAATTCCCCCTATTTCCAAACTTATTATCAACTTTCTTACATTTGCAAATTCTTTTTCTATGTTATATAACAGATTATCAGGTATTTTTAATTACTTTTGCTATTCTTAAAAACACAACTGAATTTTGTATGGAGTTAGCACCCGATGAATTAATTTTAATGCGTATCACAGGAGAAGATCGTCCTGGATTAACAGCTTCTATTACGAGTGTATTATCAAAATATGATGCCAGCATCTTAGATATTGGACAGGCAGATATACATAACACCTTGTCGTTAGGTATTCTTTGTAAGACTGACGAATCCAAATCAGGGTTTATGATGAAAGACCTGCTTTTTAAAGCCTCTGAACTGAATGTAAGTGTACGCTTCTACCCCATTAGTAAAAAAGAATATGAACAATGGGTAAGTATGCAAGGAAAGAATCGCTATATTTTGACTTTACTAGGGCGTAAGCTTACAGCAAAACAAATACATACAGCATCTCATATTTTATCCGAACAGGGAGTGAATATAGATGCCATCAGGCGATTGACCGGGAGAATGCCCTTAGATGAGAGTAAAGCAAACATCAGATCGTGTATTGAGTTTTCAGTAAGGGGTAATCCTAAAGACCGTATTGAGATGCAGAAGAAATTAATGCAGCTATCACGCGACTTAGAGATTGACTTCTCTTTTCAGCAAGACAATATGTACAGACGTATGCGGCGATTAATCTGTTTTGATATGGATTCAACCCTTATAAAAACAGAGGTTATTGATGAGCTAGCTATTAAAGCGGGTGTAGGAGATGAAGTAAAAACAATTACAGAACAAGCCATGCGAGGTGAAATAGACTTCAACGAAAGTTTTATTAAACGCATAGCTCTTCTTAAAGGCCTGGACGAATCTACATTAAAAGAAGTGGCAGAAAACCTGCCAATCACTGAAGGAGTAGACCGACTGATGTACGTTCTTAAAAAATATGGATATAAGATTGCAATTCTATCAGGTGGATTCACCTATTTTGGAGAGTATTTGCAAAGTAAATATGACATTGACTATGTATATGCCAATGAACTTGAAATTGTTGATGGCAAGTTAACAGGTAAACACATAGGTAGCATTGTTGATGGTAAGCGTAAAGCTGAATTATTAGGGCTAATTGCTCAAGTAGAAAAAGTAGATATTGCACAAACCATAGCTGTTGGCGATGGAGCTAATGACTTACCTATGCTTGATAGAGCCGGTTTAGGAATTGCTTTTCATGCCAAGCCTAAGGTGGTTGCCAATGCAAAACAATCCATAAACACCATAGGACTGGATGGTGTTCTTTATTTCTTAGGATTTAAAGATTCCTACCTAGATGATCAGGGTAGATTCTAAATCAGTCAATATTTTATTACAAAAAGATTATAAACAGATGGAATTTTCAGAATTAAACCTTCACCCAAGCATTTTGGAAGGATTGGATGTAATGAACTTCAAACAATGTACACAAGTTCAAGAAAAAGCAATCCCTGAGATATTAAAAGGCAATGACATCATTGCCATTGCTCAAACGGGAACAGGAAAAACAGCTGCTTTTGTTCTTCCCATTTTACATTTACTGAGTGAGAGGAGTAATTCAAAAGGTCCTCAATGCATCATTATGACTCCTACCCGGGAACTGGCTCAACAAATTGACCAAGAGATACAGGGCTTTTCATACTTCTTATCCATCTCTAGCATTGCCATTTATGGAGGAAACGACGGAATTGCTTTTGAGCAACAAAAGAAAGGATTAACCCGAGGAGCTGATATTATTATAGCTACTCCCGGACGCTTGCTTTCACACATAAACTTAGGATATGTGGACTTATCTGAACTTTCTATTTTTGTATTAGATGAAGCCGACCGTATGTTAGATATGGGGTTTCACGAAGATATTATGGCAATAGAAAGGCAATTGCCTAAGAAAAGACAAAACTTACTTTTCTCTGCCACTATGCCCACAAAAATACAAACATTAAGCAATGTCATTTTACGAAATCCGGTGGAAATTAAATTGGCAGTATCTAAACCGGCAGAAAAAATAATTCAAGCAGCATACATTTGTTACGACAATCAGAAAATTGAAATCATCAAAGATTTGTTTAAGAATGATTTACCTAAGCGTACGCTTATCTTTGCCTCTACCAAAGTCAAAGTAAAAGAAATTACCCAGGCTTTGAATCAACTTAAACTAGAGGCCAAAGAGATGCATTCTGATTTAGATCAAAATCAACGAGAGCAAAACATAAGAGATTTTAAGTCGGGTGCTATTCAACTATTAGTGGCAACAGACATTGTATCACGAGGCATTGACATTGATGATATCCGTTTAGTTATTAATTACGATGTGCCGAATGATACTGAAGACTATGTACACCGAATTGGGCGAACTGCACGAGCTAACAATGACGGGGTTGCCCTGACATTTGTTGGACAAGAAGAGCAAACGGCTTTCCACCAAATTGAAGAGTTTCTGGAAGAAGATATTTATAAAATACCTTTGCCAGACACCATGGGAGAAGGTCCGGCATACGAGCCTCAGCTAAAACAGAATAAGAAGAGGAATTATAAAAAGAAGAATCATTCAAACAGACGAAAAAGACCTGATCAATCAAACAAAAAAAGCTAACTTAATTTACTATCTGTAACGTCATTTCGTTATCAAAACTAACTGTTATCTTTATCACATTACAAATTACACTTTCCGGAATACAAATAGAAGCCAGGTAGTGATATCCTTTTCCATCTACCCCTAGAAAGTCCATATCCGATAAAATGGATTGCTGATAGAACTCTGCATCCATCATATCCTTAAATAGCTCCTT
>CAZOVL010000011.1:0-32052 GCA_964583185.1 uncultured Bacteroides sp.
AACCATATACTTAAATTCAGTTAGTTACAAGGATTTGATGAGGTTCCTGGCGAACCGAATCAATGAAAAACAGGAGATTCTTGTTACAAATGAAGTAAGAGTTGTAAGCTAGAAAGGGCATAATCAGTAATCAATAACAAAAAGGCTCATTTGGTAGCACCAAATGAGCCTTTTCTAAGAAAATAGAATGAACACTGAGAAATATCTTATTGGGTTCCTCCGCCTAATGCTCTGTATAAGTTGGTTACAGCTTGTAACTGCTCCAACTTGTCGTTCACTTGGCTGAGTTGCGCCTGTAATAGTCCTTGTTGTGCACTAAGTACCTCTAAGTAGGTGGCAAAACCGGCATTTAGAAGTTCTTGTGTGTCGTTTACTGCTTTTTGTTGTGCTTCAACCTGAATTTTACGGTCTTCGTTTTTCTGTGTAGAGGTTTCATAACTTGTTAAGATGTTAGAAACTTCTTGTCCTGCAGACAGTACTGCTTTTTCAAAGCCTAGTAGTGTTGCTTTTTCTTCTGCTTTAGCCACTTTCAGTTGTGTCAGTAACTGATTGCGTGCAAATAAAGGTTGAGTTAATCCACCTACTAAACTAGCAATTAAGTTTTCGGGTTTAAAGAAGTTACTCAATCCGTTAACCGTAGAGAATCCAATCATACCCGATGTTAATTTGATGGTGGGGTAGAAACTGGCTCTGGCCACATTGGTTAATTCAAAAGCCGATCTGAAAGCAAGCTCTGCTTGTAGTACATCGGGACGTTTAGCCAATAGTTGTGCAGGAACACCAATGGAGAGATCTGTCTTAACGGTTTGATTTTCCAAACGTGTACGTTCAATGCTTCCTGCCGGTTCACCAATCATAACAGAAAGCGCATTCTCTAAATGCTTGATGTTCTTTTCCAATTCAGGAACGGTTGTTTTGGTGTTGTGCAATGTAGCTCTGGTTTGTTCCACAGCAGCCGATGTAGCCTCCTCCGACTCTTTTAATATCATTGTAATCTCCAGAGTTTCCTCAATCAGCTGAATCATATCTTGAGTTACTGATAGTTGCTCGTCTAAAGCCAATAAGGAGTAATAGGTGTTTGCTATGTTTGCAATTAAAGAGGTCTGAATTAAATTACGACCTGCATAGCTGTTTAACATATCCGCATAACTGGCTCTGGATTTTCGATTTAATTTTCCCCAAATATCTAGCTCCCAACTAGCAACAACCCCTAGGGTATATGCCTCTTTATGGTAAGCCAGATTGTTTCTCTCTTGAGGTACCCCTGTTAATGGATCAGCATTGCTGAGTCGGGTTTGATCTACCTGAGCTGTTAATGCTAAGTCCGGGAAATATGCAGCACGAGTTTGTCCTAAAACAGCTTCTGCTTGTTTGATGCGTTGCTGGGCAATTAACATATCGTGATTGTGTTCCAATCCTTTTTCAATGTATTGTTGCAACAACGGATCAGAGTAAAAATCTTTCCAGGGGATATTTGCTATGGTGTTTGTATCTGTTGCCACCTCATCCCTAAATAGAGCCTCTGTATCTATTTTAGGGGAAGTATACCGATTGGTAATTTGGCAAGAGCTAACGCTTATTAGGGTAATTAACCCTAATAAAGCCATTTGTATTTTATTTTTGAATCTCATCTTATTCATTCTCATTATTGTTTGCGTGTTTAGGTTTACCCACAAGCCATTCTTGTAGATATTGGAATATGATATAGAAGGTAGGAATAATAAATACTCCAATAATTGTACCAATTAACATACCACCTACCGCACTAATTCCTACGGATTGATTACCTGTTGCACCGGCACCTGAGGCCAACATCAATGGTAATAATCCAAAAATAAGAGCAAACGAAGTCATTAAAATAGGTCTAAACCTAGCTACAGCACCATTTATGGCAGAACGAACAATGCTTTGTCCTTGTTGACGTCTTTGAACAGCATATTCCACAATTAGAATGGCATTTTTAGCTAACAGACCAATTAACATAATCATTGAAACCTGTACATAAATGTTGTTCACTATACCTTTGTGTAATCCAAAGAAGTTTAAGAATACAAACACTCCCGCTAATCCTACCGGTAGTGAGAACAGAACAGCCAACGGAGTGATGTAACTCTCATACAATGCTGATAACAACAAGTAAACAAAAAGAATACAGATAAAGAAGATGATACCCAACTGTGAGTTACCTCCTGATTCTTCGCGTGTCATACCTGAATACTCATAACCATAACCGTGAGGAAGAGTCTGTTCAGCTACTTCAGATATTACATTTATAACGTCTCCTGTACTATATCCTTTTTGAGAGTTAGGTATGATGTTTACGTCCATAGAGGTAAACATATTGAAACGATTTACTACTTGAGGTCCTGTAATGTCATTAATAGATACAAACTCGGTAATAGGAGCCATCTCACCCGAAGGTGTCTGCACAAAGAGCCCGTGTAGGTCGTCTAGCTTCTCCCTGTATTCCGGTGCTGCCTGAATCATTACCCTAAATTGTTTGCCGTAAAGGTTGAAGTCTGATACATACATACTACCAATATAAGCCTGCATGGTAGATAAAATACTATTCAATGAAAGTCCGGCTTCTTTAATTTTAGGTATGTTTGCCTCAATTTCCTTTTGAGGGAAGTTAGGGTTAAACGTAGTCATTGCCACCATTACCTCATCTCTTTGATTCATCTGATCCAAGAAATTATTGGTTATGTTGTAGAAGTCGTGAATGTCACCACCTGTTCTGTCTTGCATCTTCATTTCCACACCCGTACTCATACCAAAACCTTGTAAAGTAGGTTGTCCAAAGAATAAGAACGTAGCGTTATTTATACTTTTTGTTTTTTCTGTCAGCAGAGCCGCAAACTCTGCCGTTGAGAAATCTCTTTCATCCCAAGGATCGAGCTTAAAGAATAGCGTTCCATAAGAACTCGCCATACCTCCAATACCACTTAAGAAGTTGACTCCTGTGATGTTGGTTACGTATTGTACTCCCTCTATTTGATCTACAATATCCAGTACTTGTGTAACTACAGAGTCTGTTCTTTCTAATGATGAACCCGGAGTTAGCGTTACTAATCCAATTACACTACCACTATCTTCCTGAGGTACAAACCCGGTAGGAATAGTTCTAAGTTGGAAGAATAAAAAGACTCCGGCAGCTACTACAATGGCAATAGCTATCCAGCGATTTTTTTTGCGACTTAAAAACTGTAAGGATGATTTGTATTTGGTTGTAGCCGAGTTAAATGCAATGTTAAAGCCATAGAAGAAACGTTGCAATATGTTCTTCTTTTTCTCTTTCTTTTCCTCTTTGGGTCTCAAGAACAGAGCAGAAAGAGCCGGACTTAATGTCAAAGCGTTTACTGCAGAAATACCAATAGCTATAGCCAATGTTAAACCAAACTGTTTAAAGAATATACCTTGTGTTCCTCCAATGAAACTTACAGGAATAAATACCGAAGCCATAACCAATGTAATGGAAACAATAGCCGGAGTAATTTCTTTCATCGCTGCAATGGTAGCTTTTCTAGGATTTGTTTCTCCACCTTCCAGTTGGGCGTGAACCGCTTCCACCACAATAATGGCGTCGTCCACCACAATACCAATGGCAAGAACCAGTGATAACAAGGTCAAGATGTTGACCGAGAAACCCAAGACCTGAATGAAGAAGAATGTACCTATAATAGATACCGGGATAGCAATGGCAGGTATAACCGTTGATTTAAAGTCTTGTAAGAAAATAAATACAACCAAGAATACCAGTAACAAAGCTTCAATAAACGTTGAGATAACTTTACTCATAGATGCCGACAAGAACTCATTGGCATTCATCATATAAGCCACCTTGATTCCCGGAGGGAAATCTTTCGCTGCTTCATCTACGATAGCCTGAATCTGTTTAATCAAATCTTGTGCATTGGAACCTGCTGTTTGACTAATAGATACAAAGACAGACTCATTTCCGTTGGTCTTAGAGCTGATGGTATAGTTCAAAGAACCCAGTTCCACATCAGCTATATCTTTCAACTTCAGTAAGTGTCCACCTTCTGAACGTAATACGATGTTTTCAAACTCTTCTGCCGATTTCAATCTACCGGTATATTTTAAGGTGTATTGATAGGCTTGATTTGCGTTTTGACCTAACTCACCCGGTGCTGCTTCAACGTTTTGATCTTTTAATGCCTGAATAACTTCTGTAGGAGTTATTTTGTAGGTACTCATAATGTCGGGTTTCAACCAAACTCTCATAGAGAAGTCTTTGGCACCCATCACCGAAGCATCACCCACACCATAAACACGTTGAATTTGGGGTAAGAGGTTTACATTTAAGTAGTTCTGAACAAACTCCGCATCGTAATCCGGGTTTTCCGAGTAAACCGTCATCATCAGAATGTAACTACTTAACCTCTTTTGTACCGTTACTCCCATGGCGTTCACTTCAGCAGGTAACTGAGGCGTAGCTCTTGACACTAAGTTCTGTACGTTTACAGCCGCAATATCCGGATTAACCCCTTTTTCAAAAAATATCTGAATAGACCCCATACCATTACTGGATGCAGAGGAGGTCATATAGGTCATTCCTTCAACCCCATTGACTTGTTCTTCAATAGGGATAATCACACTGTTCATTACCACATCTGTGTTTGCTCCCGGGTATTGAGCCGTAATACTTACCGTAGGAGGAGCAATATCAGGGTATTGTTCTACAGGAAGTGTTACTAAACCAATAATTCCCAGTGCTACTATTAAGATGGATATAACAGTAGATAATACCGGTCTTTCTATAAATGTTTTTATCATTATTATCTATTTTATAGTTCAACGAAAATTAATTGTAATTAATTTTTTGACCGTTTCGTAAGGTTATAATACCATCAGATACAATCCGATCGCCTTCGTTTAATCCTTTGGTTACTGCATATCCGTGTCCGTCGGGAGTCGGCAGTGCTTCAATAACTTTTTGATTCACCACTCCCTCTTCGTCTACAACATAAACCGCTGTTTTGTTGAGCTGAGCAAAAGTTGCTTTTTGAGGAATAATGAATGTGTTCTCTATGATTCTGGGAATAATGATTTTTCCACTGGCTCCACTTCTTAATTTACCTTTGGGATTAGGAAATTCGGCTCGGAAGTTTGCCGAGCCTGTTCTTACGTTTAAAGAACCGGTTATGGTTTCCAATTTTCCCTTTTCTTCGTAAATAGAACCATCGGCCAATACGAGCGAAAGGGCTGGAGCATTTTTAATTTTTTCTTGTTGAGTTTCACCCTCTAAGCTATTTAAAAAGTTTGCCAACTCTTTTTCATTCAAAGAGAAATAGGTGTATACACTACTTGTGTTGGCAATGGTTGTTAAGACGTTAGCCGAATTCACCAAGCTACCTAAACGATAAGGTATTTCTCCTACTAAACCATCAACAGGACTACTTACCTCTGTCCAACCCATGGTGGAGGTTGCATTTTTTAAAGCCGCTTTAGCTTGTGCCAATCCGGCTTCAGCTGTTTGCAATGCATCTTTGGCTTTATCCAACTGTACCTGTCCCACAATGCCTTTTTCTGCTAAGGGACGGATGCGATCTACATTTGTTTTGGCAGTACTTACTTGTGCCTCTGCACTGGAAATCCCTGCTTTTGAAGAAGTCAGCGATAGTTCCGCCTGTGGGGAGTTAATTCTAAATAAACGTTGTCCTTTTTTTACTTGTGCTCCTTCATCCACATAGATTTCATCAATAAAACCATCGATACGTGGGCGAATTTCAATGTCTTGCTGCCCTTTTATGGTTGCGGGATATACACTTTCTAGAGTGGCATTTTCCGCAGTTACAACTAGCGTAGAGTAAGGTGTTCCTGTTGTGGCATTTGGTGCTTGTTTCTGTCCACACGATGCAAGAATAACTACGAGTAGTAGAGTAAATGCATTTTGTACTTGTACAATCTTTTTCATACTTCTTAAATAATCTAATTTCTAAATGTTCAGTTGCCTTATGAAAAATAAAAGGAATAGCTGATCCCATCTTTATATCCTCTTTTATTCAAAATCTTAATGTTCTAATACCAATTCCATAAAGATCTTTAGCAACACTTTTTCTTGTTCTTCTTAATTTTGAGGACAAAGAAAGACTATTTTAATTGATTTTCTACCACCAAAGTTTCTTGTGTTATGTCCTAAAGTTCTTATTTTTAATGTAGTTTAAGAGACTTTGATGTGTTCTGATTTAAGTTTGAGCTGAATTGTTTGTTGGGCTGAGGCTTTTAAACTATAATTTTAGAGCGTGTTTTTAGGCTTAAAACATGAGTAATCTGATGTGTTTTTCTTTGTGTTTAAGTTGTTAAATGGCTTCTACTTTTTTTATTTTTTGTTGAGTAAAATGATTATACTTCAATTTGTGTGATATGTTATGGGGTAATGGTCTATAAACTTTGTAAATGAATTTGAATTAAGATGAGATTCATTAACGTAAATATGGAGTAGTAAGATTATATTAGTTTTTCTTTAGAGAAATTATAATTAAATCCCCAATAAAGGGACTGTATTTTAGCTTATTTTTGTATTGATATGTTTGTTCTTTGATATTAAAAGTGTATCTTTTGCCATCTTATTATAATGTTCTATTTGGCTCATTATTTAAAGAAACACACTCATAGTAAAAAAATATGTCGATAAAGGGAAAAGTTCGAAATACGTCATTAGAATCAATTAGTGACACCTCTACTTTAATAAAAAATGTAATAGTTACAGATAGCTCTAAAATAGGCCGTTTTGTATCTAATAATAATCCTTTTACCTTCGATGGGTTGGTTTTGGGAATTTGTATGAAAGGTTCAGTACGGATAAAGATTAACTTTAGGGAATACATTTTAGAAGCACATTCTGCTGTAACCATTACTCCTAATTGTGTGATTGAGTCTTGTGAATCATCGGATGATTTACAGGTACATTTACTTTTAATTTCTTTTGATTTTTTAATAGGCTTTCCTTTTCTAAAGGAGTTTAATTTGCTTCGCTCTATACACGCAAATCCGGTATTGGAGATATCTGAGGCTGATATTGAGAATCTATTGGTTTATTATGATTTAATGGTGAAAAAGTTCAAAGGAAAAGATCATCTTTTTAAGAATCACATAGTACGAACTCTCTTTTTTTCTATGCTACTGGAGCTGGCCAAATTGTATCACGACAGAGGAGATATAAAAGAATTAGAAACCCGGGTGAAATCAAGAGGAACGGATATATGTGATCAATTTCTTAAATTGTTGATTTTACATCATAGAAAAGAACGAAAAGCCCAGTTTTACGCTGATGAACTATTTATAACCACCAAATATTTATCTTCAACCTTGAAGAAGCATTTGGGGAAAACGGTAAATGTATTGATTAATGAAGCGGTTATAGCACGAGCTAAATTGTTGTTGAAGACAACCAATAAGACGGTTCTTGAGATATCGGAGGAATTGAACTTTTCAACTCCTTCGTTTTTTGGTAGATATTTTAAACAATATACATCTATGACTCCTATGGAGTATAGGGAATCAGATTGATATTTCGCTGAAAAGTTTGCTTAGTATGGGAGTTGCTTCAACTTCGCTTAAGTCGCATACATCCACGTGCCAGTTTCTGCAAAACATTTTCACTTTTGTTGGAACATTATCCATATAGAGTACCTCAATGTGATTGTTGTGAACCCATAACGATAAGAAATTCTCATCTTTGAGATAAATGTTTTCTTTTTGAACATCAACAATCTCATTGTTTTCAATGGTAACTATATGAGCTTGTCCTGTTAGACTGTTCTTTGGGTCGCTTATACATATTGCTATTGTCATAATCCTAAACTTTTATAGTAAATAAATACTTTGATTAGTTTGTTACGCAAATTAAAGCATAAAATTTAGTATAACTCTGACCTATTTGACTTTTCTAATGTCCAAAATTGCTACAGGACACTTAAATATTTAAAAGATAAGCCAAATAGTACATATTTTATATCAAAACGGACATTAGACATTTAAATAATAGGGTCATATTTGAATCATAACCCTTAAGATATGTAAGTATGGAGATGATTACTTTAGCTATTCATAGGAGAGAGAAAGCAACTATTTTAGAAAACCTATTGATAGAGAACAACATAAAAGTAAAAGTGGAAGAGTTCTTTGACAATGATGTTTCAGATTCTACAAAAAGTTACCGCATACGAATAAGCAAAAATGATGTCAATAAAGCTTTGTTAATTATTGAAAAACATAATTTGTTTGCTACTAAAGAATCTTTAGCCTCTCCGGATAATGGCTTGAAAAGGATATTGGTGGCAGTCGATTTTTCCGATTACTCCATTAATGCTTGTGGTGCAGCATTCGATTTGGCCAAGAGGATTAATGCGAAGGTGAAAATTTTGAATGTTATTCCCTATATACAATACCCTTGCCACGTTCCCTTTGCCGATCAGTTAAAAGAACCTGAGGATGTAACTATACTCGATAAAGCCCGTAAGCAGATGTTGGAATTGTGCTTTTTGATTGATGAAAAAATAACTGCCGGTGAGTTTCCTTCCATTAACTACTCTTATTCTTTGCGTGAGGGGATAGTAGAAGAAGAGGTCCGCACTTTTGTTAAAGAGTATCATCCTCACATTTTGGTGATTGGAACCAAAGGGTTGGATGCTAGTGAAACAGGCATTGTAGGTGGCGTTGCTGCCGATATCATTGAGTCAACCAGTATTCCGGTGTTAGCTGTTCCGTTAAATACGTCTTTCAAGGATTTTTCCGAGGTGAATCACATTGCTTTCCTTACTAATTTTGATGAACGAGATGTGTTGTCATTTGTTGCTCTGACTAAGTTTTTTGAGTATAAACAAGAAGTAAAGATTACTTTGATTCATATAAAAAACCGGTCAAGTAGAAAAGATGTTCCTTTTGAGAAATTTAACTCTATGCTTCAGTCGTTTAAAGAGGATTACCCGCAATATAAAATTGAATACAAACAGATAGAGTCTGAAAATATAATAGAACCTGTGTTGCGTTTTGTTGAAGAAGAAAATGTACAAGTTCTATCTTTAAATACACAGCGAAGAAACTTATTTGGACGAGTGTTTATGCCAAGTGTATCCAGAAGATTGTTAACTAAATCGGATACTGTTCTTTTAATTTTAAGAGGGAAACAGTTGAAAGAACGCACTTTGCTGTAATAAGAGGCTTTGCTTTGTTCTCTGTTGTTTGCAAAAAGGTTAGAAACCTATTTGTTCGAACTAATTGGTTTCTAACCTTTTTATTATTGTGCTAATTATTAAAAAAACAGTATGGAAAGACTTTTTGAAGAGGCTAATATCTATTTAAAAAGGAGGACCATACGGGTTACGATTTCCTTGTCTTACTTCTACTCGGATACCAAAACCTTTACTGGATTTTAATTCAAATCCTCCTACAAAATTATTCTTTTCCCAAGGCATAAGACCGGGAGTGGGGATTTTTCTTCCATTTTCATCGTATTGGCCAAAAGTGCTGAATCGTAAATTATCGTTCAGTTTGTACGACTTACTTTGTAGTCGTACCGGTGTTCCCATCATGCCATAAGAATAACCAAAACCAGAAAGCGAATAGCTACTATAGAAATTATCGAATACAGGCATCTTATCCAGCTGTAGTAATTCGTTGTAATCTATTGAGGGTTTTGGTAACTCCAAAGAAACCTTGGGAATAGTGGGAGGCATAAGGGAAAACAGACTCATATCCAGAATGAAATCTCCGTATTGTTTGTATTGTTTTGAGGGTACACGGATAGTATCTGAAGGATTCTCAGATTGTGCATAACTATATATAGGAAAAAGCAGAATAAAGAATGTCAGTATATAGTATCTCATAAAACAAAATTATTTCATCATCACACCAAATATAAAAAGAAAGAAGATAAAAAGATGTCTCTTAGTACTATTTAACAAGGAATTAGAAAGAATGCTTAAAAAAATGAGGACGGTTTCTAATTAAAAAGAAGGCTTTGATGACTGCAATAGACGTTGGTTAATTTTCATAATGAAGTGAATAAAAAAGGATAAATAGCAGGTTTGAATAAATAAGTGCGAATTAGTTTGTTCTATTCTTAAAAATACAATAACTATGTAGTCAAAATCTTTTATTTAAAACTTTTATAACTTATGAAAACGGATATTGAGATTGCCAGAGGAGTGGTTTTACGGGAAATAACGGAGGTTGCTACTGACATCAATATTCCAACAGATCAGTTGGAGAGCTACGGTAAATATATGGCAAAAGTGCCGGAAAGTTTAATCAATTTAGAAAAAGCTGCAAAAAGTAATTTAATCTTAGTTACAGCGATTACTGCAACTAAGGCAGGTATTGGTAAAACTACCGTATCGATTGGTTTGGCTTTAGGCTTAAATAAAATAGGAAAAAAAGCAATACTTGCTTTAAGAGAACCCTCGTTGGGCCCTTGTTTTGGTATGAAAGGAGGAGCTGCCGGTGGGGGATATGCACAAGTGTTACCTATGGATAAAATCAATTTGCATTTTACGGGTGATTTCCATGCTATAACTTCTGCTCACAACCTGATTGCTGCTGTGCTTGATAACTACTTGTATCAGAATCAATCCAAAGGTTTCAGCTTGAAAGAAAATCTGTGGAAGCGAGTGATGGATGTCAACGACCGTTCGTTGCGTGAAATAGTGGTTGGCTTAGGTCCTAAATCGAACGGCATAGTAGCTGAATCCGGCTTTGATATTACTGCGGCTTCCGAAATTATGGCAATTTTGTGTTTATCCAGAGATTGTGCAGACTTACGTCGTCGCATTGAAAATATTCTTTTGGGATATACTTATGATAATAAACCTTTTACAGTAAAAGATTTAGGTATTGCAGGGGCAGTAACCGTATTGTTGAAAGATGCTATTCATCCTAACCTGGTTCAAACCACTGAAGGAACTGCTGCATTTGTTCACGGGGGACCTTTTGCTAATATTGCACACGGATGCAACTCCATTCTAGCAACACGTTTAGCTATGACCTTTGGCGAGTATGCCATTACCGAAGCCGGTTTCGGTGCAGACTTAGGTGCCGAGAAGTTTTATAACATAAAATGTAGAGTGGCAGAACTTCAACCCAAGTTGAGTCTTATTGTGGCTACTACCCAAGGTTTGAAAATGCACGGAGGTGTTTCTTTAGATGCCATTAAGCAACCTAATATGGATGGTTTGGTCAAAGGATTTGCTAATTTAGATAAGCACATTGAAAACTTACAGTCTTTTGGGCAGACTGTTATTGTGGCTTTTAATGAATATGCTACCGATACTGCTGATGAAGTTGAGACTTTGCGTAGACACTGCGAGGAGTTAGGAGTAGGGTTTGCTGTAAACTCAGCGTTCAGTAAAGGTGGAGAGGGTGCTGTTGAGTTAGCAGAACTAGTGGTGAAAACGATTGCTGAAAATCCTTCTAAACCTATGCACTTTACTTATGCTTCTGATGACTCTGTGGAAGATAAGATTGAAAAAGTGGCTACAAAGATATATGGTGCAAAATCTGTGTTGTTAAGTAAGAAAGTAAAAGATAAAATTAAACTAATTAATGAACTAAAGATTACACACTATCCCATTTGCATTGCAAAAACACAATACTCTTTTTCGGCTGATGCTAAACTATACGGTTTACCCAAAAATTTTGAGTTTGAAATAAAAGACTTAGTTATTAATAATGGAGCTGAAATGATTGTGGCTATAGCAGGAGAAATGTTGCGTATGCCCGGTTTACCCAAAGAACCACAAGCTCTTCATATTGATATAGTGAATGGAGAAATAGAGGGTTTAAGTTAAGACTGTTATTTTTCTATTTGTTGAAACTGAAAAGGGCTTTTATTGCAAGATAAAAGCCCTTTTTTTAGATTCTATTTTTTCTTAAATGAACAATGTAGTTTATTTGAACAACAAACTGAAACTGTTCTTTTATATCACTTTGTTTGTTTCAGCATCAGGAAAAATAACTGTTGGTTTGAATGATTTAGCTTCTTCAAACTCTAACATAGCATAAGACATAATGATAATAATGTCGTTTACTTGAACTTTTCTTGCTGCAGCACCATTAAGACAGATACTGCCTGATCCTCGTTCACCTTTTATAATATAGGTAACAAAGCGTTCTCCATTATTGTTATCTACAATATGCACTTTCTCTCCTGCAATTAAATTGGCTGCATCCATTAAGTCTTCGTCAATGGTAATGCTACCCATATAATTAAGATTTGCCTCGGTAACACGAGCACAATGAATCTTCGATTTTAATACTTCAATCATCATAACTTGGTTAACCTTTATATTTTATATTATCAATTAAACGTACAGCACCACAAAAAACAGTAATACAACCAATAATTGCAGATGAATCTTCCCAGTTTTCTACCGGTAATAAAGTGTCTGCATTAACAATTTCAAAATATTGAAGTTCTAAGTTTTTATCGTTTGCCATACGATTTTTAACATAAGACAGTGTGCTTTTTAAAGAGTTCTCTTTGGCATAGTCTTTACTATCAAAAAGAGTCTTGGATATTTCCAAAGCATTTTGTCTTTCTTCTTTAGAAAGTAGAGCATTCCTACTACTTAGGGCCAACCCATCATTTTCTCTAATAATGGGACATCCAACAACCTCTATGTCAAAGTTAAGGGCTTTAACCATTTTCCGAACAATAATGAGCTGTTGATAATCTTTTTCTCCAAAATAGGCACGGGTAGGAGACACTATGGTGAATAATTTACTCACAATTTGACACATCCCGTTGAAGTGCCCCGGACGATATTTCCCCTCCATAACCTCATCTTGTGGAGCATAGTTGAAAACTCTTGTGTCTGGTTCAGGATATACTTCTTCTACAGTAGGTGAGAAAACAAAGTCCACACCTAATGCTTTAATTAATTTGCAATCTTCTTCCAGTGTTCTTGGGTATTTGTCTAAGTCCTTTTTGTCGTTAAATTGCGTAGGATTAACAAAAATACTAACTACTGTTATATCGTTATCTTTAATACTTTGTTCTATAAGAGATAAATGGCCTTTATGTAAAGCTCCCATAGTGGGAATTAAACCAATACTTTTGCCCTTGAGTTGGCTTAACTCGTTTTGCAGCTCTTTAATTGTTTCAAAAACTTGCATTGATTTCTAAAATCTATTGATTAAAACAATGCAAAATAAATCATTATTTGTCATATAAAGAAAGAAAACAGAACTTTATTAAGAAGTGAAAAGGAACATAAAAAGAGTCTTTTTGTATGTTTGCATTTGTCCTATCTCCCTAATACTAAGGAATTATAAAGAGTTTTTTCTTGTATTTATGACTGTTTTTTTTTATATCTTTGTAGAGAAATTTAAAAATACATGATAGTATGGGAAAAGTAAATAATATTTTATTCATTTCACAGGACATTACGCCTTTTGTTGATGAGACATCTATGTCGTTAATTGGAAGGGAATTGCCACAAGCTATTCAGGAAAAAGGCAAAGAAATCAGAACATTTATGCCTAAGTGGGGCAATATTAATGAAAGAAGAAATCAACTTCATGAAGTGATTCGTTTGTCTGGAATGAATTTAATCATTGATGATACAGATCATCCCCTAATTATAAAAGTTGCATCCATACAAGCTGCTCGTATGCAGGTTTACTTTATAGATAGTGAAGATTTTTTTCAAAACAAACTTCAAGTTGTTGATGAAAATGGAGTGGACTACATGGATAATGATAGTCGAGCCATTTTTTATGCCCGTGGTGTATTGGAAACAGTAAAGAAACTGCGTTGGACTCCTGAAATTGTTCACTGTCACGGATGGATGTCTGCTCTTTCTCCATTGTATATTAAAAAAACGTATAAAGACGAACCTTCCTTTAGAGATTCAAAAGTTATTTTTTCTTTATATGGCGATAAATTTAATACTCCTTTCCCAAAAGAATTTAAAGAACGTTTAATGTTGAAGGGAATTGATAAAAAAGATATTGATTTATTAGGAGATGAAATAGATTATAGTTCTCTTTGCAAATTGGCCGTTCAATATAGTGACGGTGTAATACAAAGTAGTGAAGAGGTAGATCAGTCCGTCCTTGATTTTGCTAAAGAAAGAAATATTCCGGTCTTAGAATATCAAGGAGCAACAACTGAAGAGTATGCTGATGCTTTTGAAGCATTCTACGACAAAGTTTGGGATGCTGATCTCTAAATAATGAATTGAAACTATAATACAGAATAGAACAAACATGAAATTGAATCTCTTGGTAAAGACAACAACTGTTGTCTTAGTGTTTCTTGTTTCACTAATAGCGTGTGATGACAATACCGGCAATATGGGGTACGGAATGTTACCCGAAAAGCCTACAGTTACAACAACAGAATTTAATGTTACATCGAAGTCCATTTTATCCGGTCCGGTGTTTGCCAGGTCGAGTACAGGATTTTTAGGACGTTTCATTGATCCTATTTTTGGTGAATATGAAACGAGTTTTTTGACCGAATTAAACTGTCTAGACTCTTTGTCCTTTCCTTCAGTATATTCAGCAGATAATAAAGAAGGGATTATGGCTGGAGATTCTACAGATTTAACGGAGCTAACTCTTTATTATAAAAATTTTTATGGTGATCCTAACAGTCAAAATCGAGTTGAGGTATATAAGTTAGACGCTAAACTTGAGCCCTACTATTTTACAGATATTCATCCGGAGGACTTTTACGATGAGAGTAAAGAGCCTTTAGCTACTAAAACGTTTACTCCCATTGATTATTCTTATAGTGATTCAATTTTAGGACTTAATGATTTTTATCCTCATTTAAAAATTCGATTGCCTAAAGAGTTTGGTGAGGAGATTCTAAGAGCAAATAGAGATCATCCGGAATACTTTTATAGTTCCGAAGCTTTCATTAATAATATATTGAAAGGACTATATATAAAAACAGTGGAAGGGGATGGTGCTATTCTTTACATTGATCAAGCTGAACTTAGTGTGCGTTATGTATGCCACTATAAAGACTCCTTAGGCAATAATTTGAAGAAAAAAGATGGTACAGATTCTCTTTACCGTCCATATAAAGTGTTTCCTGCTACTCGTGAAGTAGTTCAAGCTAATCACTTTAAAACTTCAGATCAGTTGGAGGAAAAAGTACAGGAAACAGAGCATACTTATTTGAAATCTCCTGCCGGGATATTTACTGAACTTACACTACCCTATACAGAATTAGAAGAGCAGTTAAGAGGAGATACGTTGAATATAGTTAAACTTGAGATTCCTAATTATTATGAGGATAGTGATTACAAGTATAAAATGAGTCCACCATCCAATATTTTATTACTGAGAAAATCAGAGCTAGAGACTTTCTTTAAAGATAATAAGCTGAATGATAACATTACTTCTTATGAGGTGAGTCGGGATACTACAACTAATATTTATCGATTTAGAAACTTAAATCGCTTAGTACAAACGGTTGTTGATGAGAAGAATGTAGCTAAGAAGAAAGATGAGAAGGAATCAGGAAAAACCTGGACTGATGATCTTTGGAACAAAAAATGGAAAGAGGAAAATCCTGACTGGGATAAAGTGGTGTTAGTTCCTATTGCTGTAAATAGAACTACTGATCAACAAGGTAATTCTTCCATTATATCTATTCAGCACGATTTGCGTCCCGGATACGTGAAGTTGAAAGGCGGAAACCCTAATGAGGGAGGTGATATGTTGAATCTAAAAGTAGTGCACAGTCACTTTAAAGAATAATACTCTTTTCTGTGTAAAAGTAAATATAGCACTCAGGTATGATTATGCCTGAGTGTTTTTTTATATCTTAATCGGAGATACAATTAGACTAGTAGATATGAAACGAGTTTTGATTATTGGTGCTACCTCGGGAATTGGATTAGAGTTAGCCAAACTTTATGTGGAGAAGGGATATATTGTTGGTGTAGCCGGAAGAAGAGAAGATAGGCTTCAGGCATTAAAGTTGAAGTATCCTCAACTCTATACCGGATGTATAGATATCACAATTTCTTCCGCACCTCAGTTAATTCAGAAGTTAATTGCTGCTATGGATGGAATGGATATCTTTATTCAATGTGCAGGAGTAGGCTATCAAAATCCGGATTTAGAACCCTCTTTGGAGCTACGAACTGTTCAAACTAACTGTTTGGGTTTTATGCAATCAGTACTTACAGCCTATCATTATTTTAGTGAAAATAAAAGAAAAGGTCAGTTAGTTATAATTAGTTCTATTGCAGGCACCAAAGGACTTGGAATTGCCCCAGCTTATTCGGCAACCAAGCGAATGCAAAATATATACATAGATGCTTTGGAACAACAGAGTAGAATAGAAAACAAAAACATTTGTTTTACGGATGTTAAGCCCGGATTTATTGAAACTGAATTATTGAATACTGAGAAGCATAGTTACCCTTTGATTATGCCTCTAGATGTAGCATCTAAGAAAATTTTCAGAGTAATAGAAAAGAAAAAAAGAAGACCTGTTATTGATTGGAAATTTGCAATCTTGGTCTTCTTTTGGAAGTTAATACCGGCCTGGCTTTGGAAGCAGTTGCCTATAAAGGCTAAATCCAAATAAATTATCCCCTGTTACGTTTAAGCCAGATTTCTGCATAACTGCATGTCCCTTGAGGAATCAATCCTAAAGAATCAGAATAATCATAAGCTTCTTTTACTAATGCAGCAGCAATGCCTCTTCCACTTAATGCTTTAGGAACATACGTTGAGTATACATTAAAAGAGTCTTGAGTTATTGTATATTTCACAAAACACTCCAGATCATCTATTACTGTATAGAAACGACGGTTTTCTTTATCGTGTATAATATCCATATTGATATAGTGATTGGTTTAAATCTATAAACATCTAATTCACTGACTTTGTTTTGTAGAAACAGAGAATATGCTTTTTACTTATTAAGGGGTAAACTCGGTCGTGTTTTTTGTGTCAAATATAAAATCATTTGCTAATAAGTAGAATACCAAGTACCACTAAAATGGTTCCTACTATGTTGAATACTGTAATCTTCTCTTTTAAAAATAAAACACCAATTACAGCACCCACCACAATAGCTCCACCAATAATAATTGGAATTCCTGTAGAGGCTGGTACTCCTTTACCAAACACTAGAAAAGAAAGAATCTCTGCACCACCTACACAGAGCCCTGCTAATATGGAATAGTATACTCCTTTTTGAGAGATCTCTATTACTTCATTTCCTTTAAACTTTAAGTAGAGTAAAATACCTAATCCGGCAAATGCAGCAACAAACTGCAAAATTACAGCTCCGGTAATTTCGTGAATATACCCCGATGCAATTTTTATAAATACATTGTAAGCACCAAAACAAAAAGCACCCAAAAGTGCTAGTAATAACCAATTCATATCTTTTTTCATTGTATAAGTTGAAATAATATATTTTCTACTTGCTCTTTACAAGATACTAAATTTATGTCCTCTTATCAAGAAAAACAAAAGATACAAAATGTTTTCACTTGTTTGTTTTTTGCGATGTTACATATGGAATAGAGATTGTTACAAATAGGAATGGAATGTATCTTTTTGAATAAGTAATGATTCAAAAAGAAATGTTACTATTTGTTATAAACTGTATATTTGTGTTGTGTAATTACTCGTTCATTTATTGTTTATATTACTTTTTTTTACAACCTTTAACTTGTTGTGTATGTTTGTTTGGTTTATTTATTAATGTTAACAGGTTGTTTTTTAACGTAATTTAGTGATAGCGTGAAAGAGGTGAATTAATATTTATATCTAATATATTAATATTTATATCTAATATTATGATAATGAGAAATGTAAGAAAACAAATTAAAAGAGTCTTTTTTCTGCTTTTATGTGTTTTGTTAAGTGGCTTTTCAGTCTATGCACAAAACAAGAAAGTAGTAGAAGGAATTATTCTTGATGAGCAAGGAGAAAGTATTATTGGTGCATCAGTAGTTGTTAAAGGGGACAGTTCTATAGGTACAATTTCCGATATAGATGGAAATTTTACATTAGAAGTACCTAGTGACGAAACGACTCTTGTAATCTCTTATGTTGGAATGAAAACAAAAGAGATAAAAATACAACAAGGAAGAATAAGAGTTGTTTTAGAGGATGATTCACAGCAGTTGGAGGAGGTTATAGTTGTTGGTTATGGACAACAGAAAAAAGCGAGTGTGGTAGGAGCTATAACCCAAACTACCGGGAAAGTATTAGAACGTGCTGCTGGAATATCAGATATAGGTGCAGCATTAACAGGGAATCTTCCTGGAGTAATAACAACAGCAAGTTCTGGTATGCCTGGTGAAGAAGAGCCTAAAATTGTAATTAGAGGTGCTAGCTCTTGGAATAATAGCGATCCTTTGGTTTTAGTTGATGGTATTGAGCGTCCTATGAATAGTGTGGAGATTAGTTCTGTCCAATCAATTTCAGTTCTTAAAGATGCATCTGCAACAGCCGTTTTTGGAGTTAAAGGAGCAAATGGTGTTATTTTAGTAACAACCAAGCGTGGTCAAGAAGGTGCTGCTCAAATTAATGTTTCTGCAAATGCAACAATGAAACGCCCTTCTAAACTTCCTAATAAGTTAGACTCATATGATGCTCTAATGTCTCGCAATACGGCTATTGAACATGAATTAAGCTTGAGGCCTGATGCTTGGAGTTATATTAAGCCTCAAGATATTATTAATAAATATCGTAATCCTGCTAATTTAGAAGAATATGAGCGATACCCAAACGTTGACTGGCAAAAAACATTATTTAAGGATTATGCTATGTCTTATAATGCAAATGTTAATGTTAGTGGGGGAACGAAATTTGTTAAATATTATGCATCTGTAGATTATGTGAATGAAGGAGACTTATTTCGTGTTTTTGATAACAATAGAAACTACAATTCCGGTTATGGATATGATCGTATAAATGCACGTAGTAATTTGGACTTCCAAATAACTAAAACTACACTTTTTAAAGTGAATGTTTCTGGTTCTGCAAGTTATAAAAAATCACCTTATAATAATGCTGGTTATAGTGGTATTGGTGATTGGTCTTTAGCACAACAATGGGCAGGTGCATATAATATTGCTCCAGATGTTTTTTTACCTAAATATTCAGATGGTTCATGGGGATATTATCCCACAATTTCTAATGTTACCAACTCAGCGGAAAATTTGTCACTAGGTGGAACAATGAATACAACTACGACTCAAGTTGCTACTGATTTTGTTTTAGAACAAGATCTAAAATTTATAACTAAAGGTTTGAGTGTAAGAGGAATGGTTTCCTGGGATAATCGTTTTGTAGAATGGAAGCGTGGTATTAATGATTTATTTAATGATGCACAGCATAAATGGATTAATCCGGACACAGGAGAAGTTAGTTATAAGAAGGAATATGATAATAACTCAGGTTTTGACTTTATGCAAGGTATTTTATGGCGTACAGAAGGAGGAGAGGTTAAGAACTGGGAAACAAAGCGTGATTTGAATTATCAAATTCAATTAAATTGGAACCGAGATTTTAAGAAGCATAATGTTACTGCTATGGGATTATTTGCCCGTCAAGAAAGTGCTATAGGAAGTATGATTCCTAGTTATCGTGAGGATTGGGTCTTCCGTACAACATATAATTATGCAAACAAATATTTTGTAGAGTATAATGGGGCCTACAATGGTTCAGAAAAATTTAGTAAAGATAATCGTTTTGCTTTCTTTAATTCTGGTGCTGTTGGTTGGATGATTAGTGAAGAGAAGTTTATGAAGAGCTTAAAATTTCTCGATATGTTAAAACTAAGGGTTTCATATGGTGAGATTGGAGATGATAATGTTCGTGACCGTTGGATGTATATGAATCAATGGGCATATGGAGGAACTTCTTCACTCGATCTAAATCATGGACAAAGTCCTTATGTTTGGTATAGAGAGTCTGGTATAGGTAATCCTGATGTTCATTGGGAGAAAGTGAAAAAATTGAACTTTGGGTTAGACTATGCTTTTTTAAATGGAATGTTTGCTGGAACTATAGAGGTCTTTAGAGATAGGCGTGCAGATATATTAGTTAATGGTGGTTCGCGTTCAGTTCCTTCTTATTTCGGAGGCACACCTGTTACAGCTAATCTTGGCGAAGTTAAAACTAGAGGTTATGAATTAGAACTTCGTTTTAATAAAACATTTACTAACTCTTTACGTTTGTGGGTAAATTTAAGTATGACACATGCTCAAAATGAAATTTTGAAAATGGACGATGCTCCGTTAATGGATGCTTATCGTAAATCAGTGGGTTATGCTATTGGTCAGAATAAGTCTTATATTGATGCTGGACATGTAAATACATATGATGAATTATTTGGAAGTCCTAAACACGATGCTAGCGATTCTGAAAGATTACCTGGTGATTATTATATTGTAGACTTTAATGGTGACGGAGTTGTTGATAGTAAAGATCAAGCTCCATATGGATACTCTGATACTCCACAAAACACATATAATGGAACTATTGGTTTTGAATGGAAAGGTTTTAGTGCATTTCTTCAATTTTATGGTGTAAACAATGTTACTAGAGTAGTTCAGCTAACAAGCTTTGGTAGTCAAATGAATACTGTTTACGATATGGGAACTTGGTGGTCAAGAGAGAATAATGGGGAAGTCATTGTTCCAAGATGGCTTTCTAAAACCAGTGGATATAGTAATGGTACACAATACTATTATGATGGCTCCTATATTCGTTTGAAAAATGCTGAGGTTGCCTATACCTTTACTCAACCTTGGGTGAAAAAGCTAGGAGTTAGTAACCTGAAATTATTTATTAATGGAAATAATTTATGGGTTTGGTCTAAAATGCCCGATGATAGGGAATCTAACTTTGCTGGTGCTGGAAACCAAGGGGCTTATCCTACTGTGAAGCGATTTAATTTAGGAGTGAAATTTACACTGTAAAAATATATATTATGAAAAAACTATATAAATACTTAGTATTGGGATGCTTATTTATTCTATCTGCAGGATTGTTATCTTGTGAAGATTATTTAGATAAGTCACCAGATTCAATCGTTTCAGAAGATGAAGCGTTTAAAAACTTTACCAACTTTCAAGGTTTTATAGAAGAAATATATAATTGTATTCCAGATAAGGAAAAGAATAATTATGTTACTTCATGGAACTGGGGTGATGATGAAATTTTTAATCCCGAAGGTGATGCTAATATGACACATCAAGCAGATTTAGGGAACTTTCGTGCTTGGTCAACAAATAACCAATGTTGGTTATATAGATCAGGAAGTAATCCTACATCCAAAAATAAATTTGAACATTCTTTATGGCCACATGCCTGGTATTGTATTCGTAAGGCAAATTATGGAATAGCTAATTTAGATAAGCTAGTAGAAGCTACGGAAGAAGAGAGAAAATTAATTGCCGGACAGCTTTATTTCTTTCGTGCTTGGTGGCATTTTGAAATGATGCAATATTTTGGAGGGCTACCTTACATTGATGAGGTTCTTTCATCTGTAGGAACATTAACTATTCCTAGGTTAACATTTCAGGAAGCTGCAGATAAAGCGGGTGAGGATTTACGAAAAGCTGCAGATTTATTACCTATTAATTGGGATAATACAACAGTAGGAGCAAATACATCTGGAAAAAACCAGTTGCGTGTAAATAAAATAATGGCATTAGGTTATTTAGGTAAAACCTATTTATGGGCAGGTAGTCCTTTGATGAAGCATGGCCCTCTTTTAGGTGGTGCTAAAACGTATGATTATGATGAAAATTATTGTCGTAAAGCAGCTGAAGCTTTAGGAGAATTATTGAATTTAGTAGAAACAAATCAAACACAATATGCTTTAGCTGAATTCAATTATGATGATATCTATAATCATAAAAAAGCTTCATCTGCAGCTAATTCATATAGTGATATTTTCTATACAACAGGTCAAAATTGGTTGATGCCAGGTACAACGGAAGCTATTTTTAGAGGTCCTTCCGAAGACTTTAATGGAAGTAACTGGAATATGACAAAATTATGGGGACCTAAGATAAATAGTTTAGTTGAGCATGATAATATAATTCATCAACCTACTGCTAATTATGTGAATTTATATGGAATGGCCAATGGGTTACCTTTAGATGATCCAAACTCTGGATTTGATGAAAATTATCCATTTAAGGATCGTGATCCTCGTTTCTATCATGATATCGTTTTTGATGGTTTCAAATATGTAAATGGTGCAATGGGTACAACAGATGAATATTTGCGTTATTGTTCTTTGTACTCAGGTGGTGCAATGAGAGCAGTTGCTAATGCTAGCCGTACGGGGTATTTTACTCAGAAATTAGTACCACATACAGCAAATAAATATGATGGAGCATATAATTGGTCTGGAAATTTACATACCTATTTGCCATATATGCGTTTAGCAGATATTTATTTAATGTATGCAGAAGCTTGTGCCGTAATTGGAGGAGCTTCAGGGAAATCCGGTAATTTTAGTAAAACAGCAGAACAATCAATTAATACCTTAAGAGACCGTGTTGGAGCGGGTCATGTTGCTCCTTCTTATTTGTCAGATTCTCGTTCTTTTATGGATGAAATTCGTAGAGAGCGTGCAGTAGAACTTTCTTTTGAGGGTTTTAGATTCAATGACTTACAACGTTGGTTATTATTAACAGAATACCCATATAATATAAAAACATCTCAAGAATTTGATCGTTTAGAGAATGATGATTTTTATACAAAAAATGATCCAAGAAATGCTAGAGTAGCAAACTTTAGAGAAGAGCAAATAGTGAAACGCTCCTATGGTACAAAACATTATTGGTTCCCATTGTTAGATAAAGACGTTTATCTTTACGTGGAATTCCCACAAAATCCAGGATGGTAATTCATAATGGGTCATAAATTAATATAAATTAAAACGAATTTAATAATGAAACATATACATATAAAATTCATTTTTTGCAGTATACTCACACTTCTTGCTTTTATGCCCGTAAAATCACAGGAAATGTTGCAAAATGAATCTGATTCAATTAGTTCTAACGATTTAGTGCAGTTAGCTTTTCGAAAAGTTTCGCAGCGTGATTTGTTAGGAGGTATTTCTGTAATAGATATCAATGAGTTAACTAAGAAGAACTATAATACCTATAGTTTAGATAACATACAAGGATATATCGGAGGTTGGAATGGTAACTCGTTATGGGGTATGGACTCCCATTTAGTGTTAGTTGATGGTGTTCCTCGTGATATAAATAATGTGATTCCTGCAGAAATTGAACAAATGACTTTTCTTAAAGGAGCTTCAGCAGTAGTTTTATATGGTAGCCGTGCTGCAAAGGGAGTAATTCATATTACAACTAAACGTGGTAAAATCGCACCTTTTGCTGTTGAAGTTAGAGCAAATACGGGATTTCATGTAGCAAAAAGCTATCCTGAATATTTAGGTTCAGCTGAATATATGAGTTTGTACAATGAAGCACGTACAAATGATGGTTTAGGAGCACTCTATAGCTCAACAGATATTTATAATTTCGGATCAGGGAATAACCCTTATCGTTATCCCGATGTGAATTTTTACTCTTCAGATTATATTAAAAAGGCGCATAATAGATCTGATGTTTCTGCAGAGATTTCTGGAGGTAATCAACGAGCTAGATTTTATACAAATGTTGGTTTTTATAATATTGGTGATGTTTTTAAATTTGGTGAAGCAAAAAAGAATCATACCAATCGTCTGAATATAAGAGGAAATGTGGACTTATCTCTAAACGATGAAATTACAGCATATGTGAATGCTAACGTTAGTTTTTATAATGCACGTGGAGCAAATAGTGAGAATAGTTATTGGGCTGATGCCTCTACATTTCGTCCTAATCGAGTATCTCCTTTAATCCCATTAAGCTATATTGATACAAATGCCGCTAATGCATGGCAACTTTTAGGAAATTCTAGTAATATAATCGATGGAAAATACTTTTTAGCAGGTACGCAATCTGATATGACGAATGTTTTTGGAGATTATTATGCAGCAGGATATAGTACTTTTACAAGCCGTCAATTTCAATTTGATACAGGTATAAATTTTGATTTACATAAGGTGTTAAAAGGTTTGTCTTTTCATACTCAATTTTCTATTGATTATGCAACAAGTTATGTTACATCTTATGATAATGAATATGCAACTTTCGCACCTCATTGGTCAAATTATGGAGGAGAGGATGTGATTGTTGATTTGACTAAATATAATAATGATAAGAAGTCTGGAAACCAAAATATTTCAGGTAGTACTAGTAATCAAACCATTTATTTTTCAGGTCAATTTAATTATAATAATACATTCAAAAGAGATCATAATGTTTCAGCCATGTTAATTGCTTCCGGCTATCAACAAACATACTCTGGTGAATATCACCGTACAAGTAATGTTAATCTAGCTTTACAGGGAGCCTATAATTATCAGCAAAAATATTATGCAGATTTTGGTAGTGCTATTATTCATTCTGCTAAATTAGCTCCTGGACATCGTAATGCTTTTTCTCCTTCATTAACTTTAGGGTGGAGATTATCAAATGAAAACTTTTTGAAGAATTCGCCTATTGTTGATGATTTGCTTTTTAGTGTTTCCGGAAGTGTTTTGAATACGGATTTAGGAATAAATGACTATTTTTTATATGAAGGGTCATTTAATCAAGCCGATGGTGCATGGTGGGGATGGAGAGAAAGTGTTTCTTTGCACTCCACAAATTCTAAACGAGGAACAAACAAAGATTTGACTTTTATTAAACGTAAAGAGCTTTCGGTAAATTTAAAAGCCTCTTTATTGAAAAAGAAATTAACAGCAGATGCTTCTTTCTTTATTAATACATTGGATGGTCAATTAATAACTCCTTCTACGTTATTTCCTAATTACTTTTTCACATATTATCCCGATGCATCATTTATTCCTCAGTTAAATTATAATAATGATCGCCGTATGGGATTTGATTTTAATGTGAATTATAATAAGCGTATAAATCAGGTTGACTTTAAACTGGGTGTGAGTGGAACCTATTACACTACTAAGGCGACTAGACGTAGTGAAATAAATATGGATGAATATCAAAACCGTCAGGGGCGTCCCGTTGATGGAATTTGGGGATTGCAAAGCCTAGGTTTCTTTGAGAATGAAGAAGATATAGCCTCTTCTCCAGAACAAGTGTTTGGTGGTACTATAAAACCGGGTGATCTTAAATACGTAGACCAGAATGGTGATAATATAATTGATCAGAAAGATGTTGTGTACTTAGGACGTGGTGGCTGGTATGGTGCTCCCTTTACTTTAGGGGTGAATTTAACAGCAAAATGGAAAAACTTTACGTTTTTTGCATTAGGCACTGGAGCTTTTGGAGGTCACGCAATGAAGAATAATTCATATCATTGGGTTTCAGGGGAAAATAAATACTCAGACGTAGTTCGTGGAAGATGGACAGAAGAAACAAAAGGCATGGCAACTTATCCAAGATTAACCACACAGAGTGGAACAAATAACTTTAGAGATTCTGATTTTTGGATGTATAAAACAAATGCTTTCCGTTTGTCTAAAATACAAATTACATATGATTTTACAGAGTCTTTCTTTAGAAACTCATTTATAAAAGGCTTATCTGTATATGTTAATGGATCAAATTTGTTAACTATATCTAAAGAGCGTAAATTATTAGAGATGAATGTAGGATCTGCTCCACAGACAAGATTCTACAATCTAGGACTTAAAGCTACATTTTAATATAAAAGAAATTTAAAAGAATTCAAATTATGAAAAATATAATAAAATTATTGATTCTCTTACCTTTTATTGTAGCCTGTGATGATTTATTTTCACCTGCTATAGAGAATAATAGAGATGTTGATGCTATGTATGAAGACCCTGGTTATGCACAAGGGATTATAGCAAATGCTTACATTCTTCTTCCTTATCAAGGTGCTCCAGAAAGTGATGTTGCTACTGATGACGCTGTATCAAATAATAATAATAATAATTATTTAAAGATGGCTACAGGATCATGGTCTGCAAATGATGACCCCATGTCTCAATGGCAAGGGCGTTATAATGCTATTCAATATATAAATTTATTTCTAGAAAATGTTGAAAAAGTAGTTTGGGCAAAAGATGAGCGTATCCGTGCTATGTTTAATGATCGTTTTCTTGGAGAAGCGTATGGTTTAAGAGCTCTGAATTTGTATTATTTATTAAGATCTCATGGTGGTTATACAGAAGATGGTCGTTTAATGGGCGTTCCTATTATTCTGAATTATGAGACATCCGATTCTGATTTTAATCATGAGCGAAATACATATAAAGAATGTGTTGATCAAATAATAAAGGATGCTACTTTAGCAGTAGAATATCTTCCTTTAGATTATAAAGATTTAGAGTATGAAAATGAAATACCTTCACAATATATATCAATAGGAGTTACTAATCCTAGTGATTATAATCGCGTATATGGTGGTCCTTTCAGAGGACTTATGTCAGGGAGAATAGCTAAAGCAATTCTAGCTCAAACAGCTTTATTGGCTGCAAGTCCTGCCTATAATAGTGAATCAGGAAGAACTTGGGAAGATGCAGCTAACTATGCTGGAAATTTATTAAATGATATAGGTGGTCCCTCAGGTTTAGACAAAGAGGGTTATTTTTGGTATGAGAATGCAGATAAAGTAACCAATTATGGTTTAGGGGGAAGTCCTGCAGAAATTATTTGGAGAGGAAGTGTTGGAGATAGTAACGATTTGGAAAAGAGCAATTTTCCTCCTTCTTTATATGGAAATGGATTAGTAAATCCCACACAAAATTTAGTAGACGCTTTTCCTATGGAAAATGGATACCCTATAGATAATAATGCTAGTGGGTTTGATGGTTCAAATCCATACAATAATCGTGATCCTCGTCTAAGTAAATATATTGTTGTAAATGGAAGTAAACAAGGTCCTAATAGTAGTACAATTATATCAGGAACATATGGAACTACTACAGATGTTATTAATAAGGAAAGTGGAAAATCTACTCGTACGGGATATTATTTGCGTAAATTATTGCGTTCAACTAGTAATCCTGATCCAAACTTTAATACTACACAAAAACATTATACTGCACGAATTCGTTACACTGAAATCTTCTTGATTTATGCTGAAGCTGCAAATGAAGCATGGGGTCCAACAGGAAAAGGCTCATTTTCTTTTTCTGCCTATGATGTAGTAAAAGCTATTAGAGAAAGGGCAGGTTTAGGTAAAGATAATGGAGACTCCTATTTAGAAAGCATAAAGAGTGACCCTGATAAAATGAGAGAATTAATTCATAATGAGCGCCGTTTGGAATTATGCTTTGAGAATTTCCGTTTTTGGGATTTGAGGCGTTGGAAAAAAGAGATTAATGAATCAGCTAAAGGTGTGGAAATTAGTCAAGATGCTGATAAAAAATTAATCTATACTCCAATAAATAAAGTTGAGGTTAGAAATTATAAGGATTATATGTATTATGGACCTATTCCATATCAGGAAACACTAAAATGGAGTAACTTAATACAAAATAAAGGTTGGTAGATTTGATAAATGAAAAATATGATGAATATGAAACTAATAAAATCATTGCTAATAATATGTTTGGGAACAATTGTGTTTTTTACGTCTTGTAAAAATGAAGATATAGATTTTCCAAACTATGGAGTAACTACAGCTTACTTTGCATATCAATATCCAGTACGAACAATCGTGTTAGGTGAAGATGAGTATGATACTACTTTAGATAATCAACATAAGTGCAAGATTTTCGCTACTATGGGAGGAGTTTATAGTAACAATAAAAAAATTACGATTGACATTGATATAGATAATAGTTTGTGTGATAACCTTTATTATGAAGATGGTTCTTTGGTTAAACCTATGCCATCGGATTACTATGCTTTAGCTTCAAGTCAAATTCATTTAGATAAGAAGCTAAGGGATGGGGTTGAGGTTCAATTGACTGATGCATTTTTTAAAGACCCAGATGCTCTTAAAAATACGTATGTCATTCCTTTAATTATGACTAAAGCAACTAATGTTGATCGAATTCTTAGTGGTACACTGTTAACTGAAGGGACGAATCCTTCTAAGTGTGATGCAACCGGATGGAATATTTTACCACAAGATTATGTCCTCTATTGTGTTAAATATATAAATAAATGGCATGGAAACTTTTTACGTAGAGGCGTAGATGTAATAACTGAAAATGGTGTTACTACAACAAATGTCAGACATAAAGAGTATGTTGAATATGATGAGGTTTGTAGTACTTCAACTAAATCCCTAGAGTCTACTATTTTTCCTGTTAGTACAACTATAAGTGTAATTGGTGATGATGGTAAACCCACATTAAAAACTCTTACTTGTGATTTGATTTTAGATTTTGATTCTAATGAAGCATGTGTGATTTCTTCAGGAACAGAAGGGTATACTGCTAGTGGTAATGGGGTTTTTAAAGAAAAAGGAGAGAAAAACAGTTGGGGAAATAAAGATAGAGATGCTTTATATTTAGAGTATAATATTGATTTCGGAGTTAAGCAATACTCTACTAAAGATACGTTGGTGGCTCATAGCCGTGGTGTTTCTTTAGAAACGTTTGTGCCATTATATAAGAATTGAAATAACTTATAATGAATAGAAATATGAAATATTTTAATAAGTTTTTGTTTTTAGTTATCTCTATAGGTATCTTTTCTTCATGTGCCGATGATAAAGTTGCTGTTTATGAAGTTGAAAAACCTGAAAGTCTTTTAGAATATGAATATCTAAATGATTATGATGCATTGAAAACATATGTAAATAGAGAAGCTAATCCTAACTTTAAGTTAGGTACTGGAGTTACGGTGAGTGATTATCTTAAGAAAGGATTAGTATACAGCGTTGTTACTACAAATTATGATGACTTAACAGCAGGAAACGCAATGAAACATAGTTCTGTAGTTGCTGATGATGGTTCTATGAACTTTGGTAATGTAACGAATTTTGTTTATGCAGCGCAAGAAGCTGGATTATCTATTTATGGACATACTTTGTGTTGGCATGCTCAGCAAAATGTAAAATACTTAAATAGTATTATTGCAGATAGAGTAACTGAGCAGGCTGAACCTACTTGGGTAAATTACATAAATAACGGAGATTGTGAAGGAGATGATATGTCTAACTTTACATCCACTGAAGTTATTTCTGGGGGAATGTTTGATTTTACAACAGAAGGTGCAGGAGGAGAGGGTAGAGCTATAAAAATAGAAAACCCTACTGCTTTTCCTAATGATTTTGACAACCAATTCTTTGTGGTTATTTCATCTCCTTTAGAGCAAGGAGCTACCTATCGTTATAAAATGGATGTTCGTGCTGAATCTTCTGTTTCAATTGGTAGTCAAGCTCACAAAAAACCTCAAAGTTACTTACATTGGGATATGGTTGGGCAAGCTCACATATCTACAGAATGGAAAACTTTTGAAAAAGAATTTATTGTATCTGCAGAACAAGATGGTACTACTGCTATAGTTTGGGGGTTAGGATTGAATGCAACTACTTACTACTTTGATAATATTAGTTTAGAAAAATATGAAACCCAAGAAAGCATTACAAAAGATTATGTAGCACAAGCTGATTTTGAAGATGGAATAGCTTGGGGTGGTTGGGGAAATAGTTCTACACGTGAAGTTGTTAATGGTGGGGGTTTTGGTGATACTAAGGGGTTAAAAGTGGTAAATCCATCAATAGTAAAACCTTGGGAAGTCCAGGTTGCTTATGATTTTTCTGAGCCATTAATTGCAGGTGAAACTTATTTTCTAAATATGAAGGTGAAAGGAAATCAAAATAAAACTATTGATGCAGCCTTTCAAAAAACAGAAGGTTTTTCTGGGCGGGGTGATTTTCCTTCTATATCCGTTTCTACTGAATGGAAAGATATAACAACATCAGTTGTTGTTTCTGGAGAAGATGCCAATCGTTTCTTATTAAATGTTGGAACTTATGATGGTACATTGTGGTTTGATGATATTTCTATCTATCGAGAAATCAAAGGTGGAAGTATCCCTTTAACTCCTGAAGAAAAAGCGGATACTTTAACTTATGCTTTAGATAATTGGATAAAAGGTATGATGGAAGCCACAGAGGGGTATGTTAAAGCATGGGATGTTGTAAACGAGCCTATGTCTGATTGGCCTGACCCATATGAGTTGAAAAGTGATCCATCGCATTCAAAACCCGATGATTTTTATTGGCAGGATTATTTAGGTAAAGATTTTGCCCGAATAGCAATTAGTTCGGCTCGTCAACATGGTGGTGAAGGACAATTATTATTTATTAATGACTATGGTTTAGAAGGATATGGTAACAATAAGTGTAAGGGATTAATTGAGATGGTTAAATATTGGGAGTCAGACAATAAAACTATAATAGATGGTATTGGCACTCAAATGCATGTGACTTATTCTTTAGATGCAGATAAGCAAAAACAGAACGAAGAAGGTGTTATAGGGATGTTAGAGCTTCTAAAGGAAACAGGAAAATTAATTAAAATCACTGAGTTAGATATGGGTATTGCAGATGTTAATGGTACCAATCTCAAAACAGTCGAACTAGATTTTGAGAAACATATGAAAATGGCGGATTATTATAAGTTTATTATTAAAAAGTACTTTGAAATTATACCTGTTGAGCAACAGTATGGAATAACGCATTGGAGTCCAACAGATTCTGATCCGGAGAATTCGTTTTGGCGTAAAGGTGAACCCATTGGACTTTGGGATGCTAAATATAATAGAAAACCAACCTATGGTGGATTTGCAGAAGGGTTAATGAAATAAATTTTTACTGTGTTTTGATTTGTTTAAGGTAGCTACAATTTATGGAGTTGTAGCTACCTTTTTTATGATTACGTATTTTCTCAAATCATTTTAGCCAATACCTTACTCTTCGTAAATAATTTCCATGTTCAGATCTTTAGCTAAATAGTGTTCTGTAGTAGCCTCATTATTCTCCTCCCATCCTTTTAGCATATAGATTGCATCACATTGCATTAATGTAGCAATGTTAGCTTTTCTTTGTCTTTCATCATCTGTAGATTCAGAAAGCTCAAACATAAAAGAGTGATAGGGTTCACCATTTAATGTGTTTTGAATGTAGTGAGAACTTATCCTTATTTTCTCTTTCGCTTTTTTATCGGTCAGATTTCCTGAAATATAAATTTTCTTGCTCATGTTGTTCTTTCTATTCATAAGTTTTTTACTTCTTAAATTCTGTATCGTATTGAGGGCATCCATCAAAGGAACTACTGCAATAAATTCTTCTTCCAGATGGGTTGCTGTAGTAATTCTCATTAGTATGGTTTTTGATATTAATTCTTGTTCTTGTAATGAATGAAAACCAGCTCCTTTTCTTTTTATTCTGGAAGATACGAGGCTTCTGGATATGTTTAGTAAAACGTTTTTCATCAGTTTTAATTAATAGAAGATGTATAAGATACTGAAAATCAATATGAAATCTGTTAAAACAGGGTTTTTTTGCATCTTGGATTAGTCGTTTTTTTACTAAAAGGATTTACTCGTTGTGTTTTATTGCTTGTATAGATGTAATTTATTTATACACTTTTGATTTATTCTTTTGATTGGTGTAGTTTATCTTTATTTTATTCATTGCTAATTGAGTCGATTTTTCCAATCACTAAATAATTTATTAAAATGAAATATATTGATTAACTGTGTTTTATTGTAAAAAAAAGTAAATTGAATGACCTTGGTTGAACTTGCAATAAATAAAATAAAAAATGCATCAAAGATTTATTCCTTTGATGCATTATAAAAAGAGATTTTCAAAATTGGATTAATGAATCTATTGAATTCAATGGTATGCTTTATACTAGTTGATTAATTTCTTTATATACTTCTTTATTATTGAATACGGTTTCAATAATACTCAAAACCAGATCGTCTGCATACGAATCACCAAAAGAAATCGCATCGTATTTATTATATAAATCTGTATCAGAAGTTTCTCCACTAAAAGTATATC
>CAZOVL010000011.1:32152-49213 GCA_964583185.1 uncultured Bacteroides sp.
GCATCGTATTTATTATATAAATCTGTATCAGAAGTTTCTCCACTAAAAGTATATCTATCGTTGTTAATAAGAATGTCTAAAGATGCTTCATATTTGTTGTTTCGTCCCGATTGCATCTTGATATCAACCAACATCATATCAGCATCGAACTCTTTTAGTGCCTCCGCAAACGCTTTTTCTACATTCTTTGAAAATTGATGAGAAGTGGTTATTCTTGCCATAATTTCTGTGTTTTATATTACTACTATAAACAAAGATAACCAATCTGTCTTATTTGAGGTAGAAACAGAAGAAAAGTATTGATATCATACCGTGTGTAATATGATAGTAAAGCTTATTGAGTAGACAAATTATAAGTTTTTATCTAGCCAATAAGGGTTGCTACTACTTTTCTACTACCTCCATAATCTCTGAATTCACACAAATAAATTCCCTGCCACGTACCTAAGTTTATTCTTCCATTGGTTATGGGAATGGTTAAATCTACCCCTGCCAATACCGATTTAGCGTGAGCCGGCATATCATCTGCCCCTTCCAGTGTATGTGTATAATAGGATTCTCTTTCTTTTACTAATTGGTTAAAAATGCTATTCAAATCTGTTCTTACATCAGGATCGGCATTCTCATTGATAACCAGTGCCGCAGAGGTGTGTTTTATAAATAGATGAAGTAGACCGGTTAAAGGTAGGTTGGGTAACTGCTGCACTATCTCATGCGTTATTAAGTGGAAACCTCTAGTTTTAGGTTTTAATGAAAACTCTATCTGATTAATCATCTTATTTTCTGTTTTGTAATTAAAGACAAATATATCTTATTTATAGGGTATCAGAAGTATAACTTGAGGTGTTTTATTAAAGCTGATTTTGTACTATTGTACTTGCTTCTTGGAATAGGTCTCAGACCTAGAGGGTGTCGGTCTAGGACCTAACCCCCTTCGGTCCTAGACCGAGCACCCTTTAGTCCTAGACCGATGAAAAAAGAATAAAAACCCTCTTCTACGTAATAGATAGAGGGTGTGGTTTTACTTCTTTTGGAGGCTTTAATTCATAAGAAAATATCTTTCATTGGTCTATTATTTAATAAGCTATTTTTTAATCTGAATTCAAGAGAAAGATGCTTATCTTGCGTTGAATTTAAAGAATAAAATTGTTTAATCACTCAAATAACAGTTATGATTAAGAATTTGGTTTTTGATTTTGGAGGTGTAATTGCAGATATAGATAAAAATAAAGCTATCCGTGCATTTAAAAAGCTAGGGATGGAGAATATTGAAGATTATATTGGATTATATGCCCAAAAGGGAATCTTTTTAGAGGTGGAAGATGGTCAGATTAGTGATGTTTCTTTTTGTGAGAAGCTATCTGATGTTGTGGGTAGAAAACTAAGCTATGAGGAGGTAAAACAAGCTTGGTTAGGCTTTTTTGTGGGAATAGAAGAGTATAGATTGGATTATATTGAAAAATTAAGATCCCAATATAATCTTTATATTCTTAGTAACACAAATCCTTTTGTTCAGTCGTGGGCACAGTCAACTGAATTTTCATCTAAAGGACGTTCTCTCCGTGATTATTTTGATGAAATATATACCTCTTATGAAATAGGGTACATTAAACCCGCCCCCGAGATTTTTAAATATATGATTAAAGATGCAAATCTTGTTCCGGAAGAAACTCTATTTATTGATGATGGAGCAAGTAACATCAAGATTGCTAAAGAGTTGGGATTTCAAACTTATTTAGTAGCAGAAGGTGAAGATTGGCGTGATAACATAACTCAACTTCTAGGCACTATTTAATCTGTATTTATCGGTGAAGAGTTCTCTTTTGTTTTTCAATCGGATTAAAGGAGTATTACTTGCTTTAATTTCATCGGGCACTTTTGGATTAATTCCATTATTTACCATTCCTCTGAGACAGGAAGAAAACATGAATGAGGTTTCAATTGTATTCTATCGTTACCTCTTATCCGCTTTCCTTATTCTGGTGTTGTGTCTATTCGATAGAAAGAGCTTACGTGTTTCGTCTCGTTCTTTACTACGGCTTACATTGATTAGTGTGTTTTATGCAACCACTACCATCAGTTTAGTGTATGCCTATAACTATATTCCGAGTGGAGTAGTTACGACCATTCATTTTTTATATCCCGTAGTAGTTGTCTTTTTAATGACTTTGATCTATAGAGAGGCACTTTCTAGACGTCTATTGTTTATTGCTTTAATGGCAATTGTTGGGGTTGGCTTCCTTGCTTTTTCCGGTGGGGGAGAAAGTGACTACTTACAAAATCATTCCGTAGGAGTTATCATAGGAGGATTGTTTTTGGCTTTAAGCACAGCATTCACTTATGGATTTTATATTGTTGGTCTGAATTTAGGTGGAGTTCGTGAATTAGACAGTAAAGTTGTTTCTTTTTATGTACTTCTCATGGGTTCTTTATTCTATGCTTTATATGCACAGTTTACTAGTGGCATTCAGTGGGTACCTAGTGGAAAAGCCTGGATGAATTTAAGTTTATTAGCTCTTTTTCCCACTGTTATATCTCTAATTACATTGGTTTTAGCAGTAAAAAGCATAGGTTCTTCAACTACATCTATATTAGGAGCTGCAGAACCAATAATAGCTGTTTTTTGTGGGGTTTGGGTGTTTAATGAGGCTTTCACCATTAATAGTTTAATTGGACTGGTTTTAGTCATAATGGCTGTTACTTTAGTCATGTTGGATGCTGCAAAAAGGAAAGCAGCAAAAAGAGAAGAGGTTAGAGGAGATTAATAACTCACAAAAGCTTTAGTACATTGATGGTAACTCTTTTGGGGGATGAATAACAAAAGAATAGATGTATTTGAAGTAAGAGTAAATCACTATTAGCAATTTGATGGGTGCCATTAGTTCTTGTTAGTCTATTAACAAGGAACATCATGATGGAAATAAAGGATATGAATGTTATAAATCATCTGTGCCTTGTGAGCTATGTTAGTGAAAAACGAAAACAAAAAGAGTAAGTAAAATGAAATAAAAAGATGTTGATTTTTTTCGTTTTCCTATTTAATTTATGTTTCTTTATGTAAAGAATAAGTGAGCTGAAATACCTTCATTGATAACATATAAAAACATGAAAGCTAAATTTTTATTTCTCGTTTTTTTCTTAAGCCTATCTTTTTTGAATGCACAATCATTCGATAAAAAGAAAATGGATGCACTCTTTGAAAAAATTGAAAATAATGAAAAAGGAATGGGGTCTGTTTCTATTTTTGAGAAAGGAAAGGAAGTTTATCAAAAAAAATATGGTTATGCAGATGTAGAAGGGAAGGTTAAATCTGATGCTTTTACTAAATATAGAATTGGATCAATCAGTAAGACTTTTACAGCAACAATTATAATGAAACTCATTGAAGAAGGGAAGATTACCCTGTCTTCAAAATTAAGTCAGTTCTATCCTCAAATAAAGAATGCTAGTGAAATAACCATCACTCATTTGTTACAACATCGAAGTGGAATATCCAACTTTACTTCAGTGGCTGACTATATGGTATGGAATACCCTAAAACAGACCAAAGAACAACTGCTTAGTCGAATTGTAGCAGGAGGAATAACGTTTAATCCGGATGAGAAGTTTGAGTACTCCAATTCTAACTATGTGCTGCTAACCTTCATTGCAGAAGATGTTTCGAATGAAAGTTTCTCTGCACTACTTAACCGAATTATTATAAATCCGTGTCAATTAAAAAATACAGCCATTGGAAAAAACATTGAACCGTTGAAAAATGAAGCTTTTTCTTATGTGCGATTCTCAGAATGGAAAAAAGAGAAAGAAACCAATATGAGCATCCCTTTGGGAGCTGGATTTATCATAGCTAATGCTTCTGACGTAAATCAGTTTTTTTTCAACTTGTTTACCGGAAAAATCATAAGTCCTGAAAGTTTATCCCAAATGAAAAACTTAAAAGATAATTTTGGATTAGGGTTATTCAAAGTTCCCTTTTATAACTTGACAGGTTATGGGCATACAGGTGGTATTGATGGTTTCCAATCCAATGCTTATTATTTTCCTGAAAAAGAGATTGCAGTTACTTTATTGGAAAATGGAGTAGTCTATCCTCTAAATGATATTTTGATTGGAATTTTAAGTATTTATTTTGGTATGTCATATGATCTCCCTGAATTTACAGAAGCATTGGTGCTTGAGTCTGAAGATTTGGATCAATACATAGGGGTCTATTCTGCTCCAAGCTTTCCTTTAAAATTGACTATAACAAAAAAAGAGAACATATTAATTGCACAAGGTACAGGGCAACCCTCATTTCCTTTGGAATGTTTTGCTAAAAACAAGTTTAAATTTGATATGGCTAAATTGGAGTTAGAGTTCATTCCAGTAGAGAATAAAATGATTCTTAAGCAAGCAGGAATGGTCTTTGAACTAACCAAAGAATAAGAACTGAATTTATTTAATCCGTCCAAACCAGATAAATGATTGGGTTTTAGGGGGAGCAATCTCAGCGTTTTTTTACTGTTTTAGCGGGTTTGTGCCTAATACACTTACCTGAAGGAGGTTAGAGTTTTTGTTCATAAAGAGAGAAACCCGAATGATTTATTTTAAATACATTCAGGTTTCTTTTATAAAAATAGTTATGAAAAGTCTGTTCTACTTTCTAGGGCTCCTTTTGTTACGAGGAGAATTTCTTTTGTATCCCTCCCCATCACAATATTCGCAACCTCTTTTTCCTTCAAAACGAGATTCTTTTCGTTGAGTGTATTTGGCATATTGTTCTTTTGAGAATATCTTTTTAATCTCAGCATCGTAATCATCGAATAGTTTTTTTCTATCATTCTGGAACTTTTCACGATCGGCTTCACTTAAATCTCTGTAACGAGTAGCCCTTTGGTTATTCTCTTCTTTATTCGTCAGTTTATACTTTTCAAATTGTTCTTGTGTTTTTTTAGTCCACTCTTCGTTTAACTTCAGAACCTTTTCAGCTTGTTTTTCGGTTAAAACATAGTCGAAAGTCATTCTTTCTGTTCTGTTTTTAGCTCTTTCTTCAGGAGAAATAACTCTATGAATCTGGTCTCTTTTGGGGGCTCTTTGATTTCCTCTGCGTTGTGCAAAAGCAAAAGCTGACCCCATCATACAAATCATTAATAATATGCTTATTCTTTTTTTCATATTGAATCGTCTTTTAGTAATACATTTATACTGTTGCAACTACTCTTAAGACTAGAAATAGTTTAAAACGTTTAATCGTATAGAAGCTTTTAACTTATCTTAATGAGTGATGTATGAAAAGAGAATTAGTTTTATGCTGGAGATAAATGATGCAACGAAGAGGAAGAATAGATGTGAATTGTCTTAAAGTTAACTAGGGAAGTTATAGTAGGAACAATAAAAAAGCGAACCTATTTGTTAGATTCGCTTTCCAATATCTTTTAGAAATTTAATTCTCTGAAGTCTTCTTCTCTACCATTTCTTCCTCAACTTCCTTGAATGAGCTTATATTATTATCAATAAGGGTGTTGTACCAGCTGAGTAGTTTCTTTATATCAGAAACATAAACTTTATCTCTATCAAAGTTTGGCAATACTTCGGCTAAATAGTTTTTGAACTCGTCTCCAGTAGCACGTTTAATATTTAGCATTGTTTTTTGTCCTTTTTCTCTCTCTTTAACTGCTTCCAATACATCATATAAGGGTACATCACTTTCATCTGTATAGATAGCAATATCTGCTAAAGAGCTAACTTTTTGATGTGCAGGAACTGGAAATCTTCTTTTTTGAGAATCTAAAGATTCAACAATCCACATATTTTTACTTTGGGAGATTAACTTGTATAATCCTGGTCTTCCCGAAATAGCCAAAATGTCCTTTAACATAATTATATTATAAAATTGATATATCGATATTTATTTGTGTCTAGTAAATTACCTTGAATAAAATAAAAGTACTATAAACTACTGATTTGATTTTAGTTTGTAGATTTTGTGCAAAAATAGTAAAAATAAGAGTGATTAACCCCAAGAGAAGGATTAAAAAGTTCTAATACATCTTAATGGTTTCTGAATTTGCATCATTACCTTGTTTTTGTTACTCTGCAGATGAAAAATGATATTGAATAAAATTAAATAAGAAGATTGTAATTAAATGTAAATAATAGTAAAACAAGCCATTAGAACAATGAAAAAAAGAATAAATAAGATTACATTTGCTTATTGTTAAATAGAGATATTTATTATAGATTCTAAAAGGAATGTTAAGAAAGCTATTTTTACTAATTATATTATACCCTTTATTCCTCTCAGCTCAGATAAATACGGATAGAGTAATGATGATTGCTCGTAATGCTCTTTATTTTGAGGATTATGTGTTGTCTATCCAATATTTTAACCAAGTAATCAATGCTAAACCTTATTTGTATGAGCCTTATTTTTTTAGAGGACTAGCTAAGTTAAATTTAGATGATTATCAAGGGGCTGAGGCCGATTGTGATTCAGCTTTAGCTCGCAACCCTTTTGTGGTAGGTATCTATCAAATTCGGGGGATTGCAAAAATTCGTCAAGATAATTTTGAAGGAGCCATTGAAGATTATCAAACAGCTTTAAGATTTGATCCTGAAAATGAAGTTCTTTGGCATAATTTGGCTCTATCTTATATCCGAAAAGAAGATTATGATTCTGCAAAAGAGTCGTTAGAGAATTTGTTGCATATTTCTCCTCGCTACACGCGAGCCTATTTAATGCGTGGTGAGGTGCTATTGCATCAAAAAGATACGGTACAGGCATATAACGATTTCACCAAAGCCATTGAGATGGATAGTTATGACCCCGATGCTTGGTCGGCTAGAGCCTATCTAAAACTTAAGCAGAAGAAATATAAAGAGGCAGAAAAAGATTTGGATCAAGCTATTTATCTAAGTGTGAAGAATGCAAACAACTATATAAACAGAGCTTTATCTCGTTTTCATCAGAATAATTTAAGGGGTGCAATGAGTGACTACGACTTGGCACTAGACATTGAACCCAACAATTTCATTGGTCATTATAACAGAGGTTTATTACGTGCCAGTGTAGGAGATGATAACCGGGCGATAGAGGATTTTAACTTTGTTCTGAAGGTTGATCCGGATGATATGATGGCAACATTTAACAGAGGTATTTTACGTGCCCAGACTGGAGATTATGCCGGGGCTATAGATGATTACTCACGTGTTTTGGCTGTTTATCCTGACTTTTTAGTAGGGTATTATTATCGAAAGGAGGCCAGAAGTAAAATAGGAGATAGAAAAGGAGCTCAAGAAGATGATTATAAAATCGTTAGCATTCAGTTGGATAAACAAAATGAACGTTTGGCTCAATCTCAAGGTGTGAACACGGAGGGAGACGAAGAGGATAAAGAGGAGACAGAAGGAGAAAAAACACGTAAGCGATCAGATCAGAATGTAACGAATTATCATAAAATAATTATTGCTGATGATGAAACATCCAAGCAATATACCAGTGAATATCGGGGACGTGTACAAGATCGGAATGTTGAGGTTAGGTTAGAGCCTATGTATGTGTTGTCTTATTATGAAAAAACACACGACGTGCGTGGAGATGTACATTATCATAAGTTTCTAGATAATTTAAATCATTCGGGGGTGTTACCTAAGCTCTTGCGTATAACCAATCGAGAAAAACCTCTGTCTGAATCGGAAGTAAAAGAGCATTTTGATTTAATTGATGCCCATTCAGCATTGATTGCTGCCAACCCAACCAATCCAATAGCTCATTTTGCTCGTGCTCTGGATTTTTACTTAGTTCAAGACTTTACAAATGCTCTTAGCGACTTAACACGTGCTATAACTAGTGATGAAAAGGGGACTTTTTATCCTGCTTATTTTATGCGCTCTTTAATTCGTTATAAACAAATGGTTTATGATCGTTCTCAAGAGGAAGGTGTACCTAGTGAACTCAAAGAAAAAGGAGAAAGTAAGTTTGGCTATGATGTAATATTGAATGACTTAAATCAAGTGATTAAGCTGGCTCCGGATTTTGCTTATAGTTACTATAATAGAGGGAATATATATACCGAATTAAAAGACTATAGAGCCGCCATACAGAATTATGACAAATGTATTGAAATTGATCCGGCTTTTGCTGAAGCTTATTATAACAGAGGGTTGAATAAGATTTATTTAGGTAATACTCAAGCAGGAATTGCGGATTTAAGTAAAGCGGGAGAATTAGGTATTGTAGCTGCCTACAACGTAATTAAACGATTTGGAAACAAACCAAAATAAACATTTTCTGTTATATTAGACAATACTATAGAAGAATTAGTTAATTTTGCAAAAAAATATTATAAAGACAGATTGAAGTTATGATTAAGATAACATTTCCAGATAAGTCTGTACGTGAGTACAACAAAGGAATTACTGGATTAGAAATAGCAGAGAGCATTAGTAGTCGCTTGGCGAAAGAGGTTTTAGCTTGTGGCGTTAATGGAGAAACCTATGATCTTAACCGTCCTATTGAAGAAGATGCAGAGATTGTGCTCTATAAATGGGAAGATGAAGAAGGAAAGCATGCTTTTTGGCATACCAGTGCACATCTTTTAGCCGAAGCTTTGCAAGAACTATATCCCGGAATACAATTTGGTATTGGACCTGCGATTGAAAATGGTTTTTATTATGATGTTGATCCTGGTGATAGAGTGATTCGTGAAGAAGATTTAGCTATTATAGAAGCTAAAATGATTGAACTATCTAAGCTTAATGAACATTTAGTAAGGGAGTCTGTATCTAAAAAAGATGCTCTGAAAATGTTTGGCGATAGAGGTGAAACCTATAAAGGTGAGTTGATTAATGAATTGGAAGATGGTCATATCACTACTTATACTCAAGGAAACTTTACCGATTTATGTAGAGGTCCTCACTTGGTCTCTACTTCTCCCATAAAAGCCATAAAACTAACTAGTGTTGCTGGTGCTTATTGGAGAGGAGATGAAAGTCGTAAGATGTTGACTCGTATCTATGGAATCACTTTTCCAAAACAAAAGCTTCTAACTGAGTATTTAGCATTTGTTGAAGAAGCAAAGAAGAGAGATCACCGAAAAATTGGACGTGAATTGGAATTATTTATGTTCTCTGAAACAGTAGGTAAAGGCTTACCTATGTGGTTGCCTAGAGGAACAGAGCTACGATTACGCTTGGAAGATTTCTTGAAAAGAATTCAACGACGTTTTGGCTACGATCAGGTGATGACTCCACATATTGGGAATAAAGACTTGTATGTAACATCGGGTCATTATGAAAAATATGGAAAAGACTCTTTTCAACCTATTCATACTCCGGAAGAGAATGAAGAGTATCTGTTGAAGCCAATGAACTGTCCTCATCATTGTGAGATGTTTAGTTTTAAACCTCACTCATACAAGGATTTACCCATTCGTTTGGCTGAGTTTGGTACTGTATATCGTTACGAACAAAGTGGAGAGTTGCACGGATTAACCCGTGTGCGTGGATTTACTCAAGATGATGCTCATATTTTTTGTCGCCCAGATCAAGTAAAAGATGAGTTCTTAAATGTTGTTGATATTATATTTATTATTTTCAAAGCTCTTGACTTTGAGAACTTTGAAGCTCAGATTTCGTTGAGAGATCCGGATGATAGAAGTAAATATATTGGTAGTGATGAGAATTGGGAAAAAGCAGAACAAGCCATTATTGAAGCTTGTGAAGAAAAAGGGCTGAAAACCAAGATTGAATACGGTGAGGCTGCTTTCTATGGTCCTAAATTGGATTTTATGGTAAGGGATGCATTAGGTAGAAAGTGGCAATTAGGTACCATACAAGTAGATTATAACCTACCAGAACGTTTCCAACTGGAATATACAGGTGCTGACAATCAAAAACATCGTCCTGTAATGATTCACCGTGCACCTTTTGGTTCAATGGAACGTTTCGTTGCTGTATTAATTGAGCATACTGGCGGTAAATTCCCTATTTGGTTAACTCCGGATCAGGTTGCCATTCTGCCAATTAGTGAGAAATTTAATGACTATGCAGAGAAAGTAAAACAGCTATTAGCCACTTACGATTTACGTGCAATTATAGATGATAGAAATGAGAAGATTGGTCGTAAAATTCGTGACAATGAAATGAAACGAATTCCTTATATGTTAATTGTTGGAGAAAAAGAGGCAGAAAACAATGAAGTCTCTATTCGAAAACAAGGAGAAGGGGATCAAGGTGTGATGAAAATTGAGGACTTTGCTAAAAAACTAGACGAAGAAGTTCAGAATGTTATAAAAAAGTGGTAGCTTTGTGTCGAAATTGATAAAAAGTACAACATTGTATTAATGAACTTATCTCATTGTACAATAATAGTTTAATTTAATTTAAGAAAAAGGAGCCGATAAGGAAAAAAACGCACTATGAATGATAAACTAAAAAGGCAATATAAAATTAACGGAGAAATTTATAGTAAAGAAGTCCGTATTGTGGGAGATGATGTTGAACCTAAAGTATATCCTCTTTCAGAAGCACTTAGTTTAGCAAGAGAACGTGGGTTGGATTTAGTAGAGATTTCTCCAAATGCAAAACCACCGGTGTGCAAAATTATCGACTTTTCTAAATTTATTTATCAGCAGAAAAAACGCCTGAAAGAACAAAAGGCGAAACAAGTGAAGATTAATATTAAAGAAATTCGTTTCGGTCCACAAACTGAAGAGCACGATTACAACTTTAAGCTTAATCACGCAAAGGAGTTTTTAAGTAGTGGTGATAAAGTAAGAGCTTTTGTGTTCTTTAGAGGAAGGTCTATTCTATTTAAAGAACAAGGTGAAATTTTGTTGCTTCGTTTTGCTAAAGATTTGGAGGATTATGCTCGTGTAGATCAAATGCCCATCCTTGAGGGAAAACGAATGACTCTTTTATTATCTCCTAGCACAAAAAAGAAATAATATTTAGATTGAGAAGATAGCTAACGTGCAATTTAATTGGTGTAGTACGTTACTATCATATTTATTAATTAATTATATAATAAGGAAGAACAATGCCAAAGATGAAAACTAATTCCGGTTCCAAAAAAAGATTTACTCTTACCGGAACAGGTAAAATCAAAAGAAAGCATGCTTATCACAGTCATATTTTGACTAAGAAGTCTAAAAAGAGAAAGAAAAACTTAGTGAAATTCACTACAGTTGATAAGGCTGATGAGAATCAGTTGAAGGAACTCTTAGGAATGAAATAAGCAGGAGAGCATTATAAAAGTATTAATCGAGTGTTTAGCAAAAAAGAGCATTACTTAGTTAATGACGCTAACAATCAAAAGTAAAAAAAACTATGCCAAGATCGGTAAATCACGTTGCTTCAAGAGCAAGAAGAAAGAAAGTTTTGAAAGAAACAAGAGGTTATTTTGGTGCACGTAAAAATGTGTGGACTGTAGCAAAAAACTCTTGGGAAAAAGGTTTAACTTATGCTTATCGTGATAGAAAAGCTAAAAAGAGAAACTTCCGTTCATTATGGATACAGCGTATTAATGCTGCTGCCCGTTTGGAAGGTACAACCTACTCAAAGCTTATGGGTTTGATTAAAAAATCAGGAATTGAAATTAACCGTAAGGTTCTTGCTGATTTAGCAGTAAATCATCCGGAAGCATTTAAAGCTATTGTAGATAAAGTAAAAACTGCTTAATAGTTTTAATAAATAAAAAAGGAAAGGTCAAATCTTTATTGATTTGACCTTTTTCTTTTTGCCTTTTTGACCATATAAGTATTCTCTATTGTGTACCATTTTTAGTCCATAAAAAGAGAGTCTCTGTATAAAAAATAACAGAGTAAATATTAGTGTAGTAATAGGGGGATAATAAGCAATTTATAGCTGAACTTAGCTACTTTGATTAGTTCTCTAATAACTCTTTTAAGAATAAGTCTAATTCTTTATCAAGACCTTCTAAAAGCTCATCACTAATGATCAATGTATCATCATCAATAAGTAGCAACTCAGTATAGGTATCTTTATTTTCATCTACTAAAACAAAAGAGAATGGTTTTAGTATGGGTAAATCTTGAAATAAACCGTCACTATTCATTTTGCTCAGAATAGGAGATATAATGTTATCCAATGAGTTATAGTACTCTTTCTTATTTTTGTTTTTTCCTTCAAACTCATTAACGACAGAAGTTGATAATTCCTCTTCATTGTCATCAAAGAGACAAACAGCACCAGTTTCAGGCGAAACAGAAATATATATATCAGTAATTAAAGAAGAACCCTCCTCTGTAGTCAGATTTTCAATAGCCTCTTTTATTAAGTTCTCTATTAATTCTTGTGTTTTTTTGTTTGTTTTCATTTGGCCTAACTGTTTATATAACAAAGGTATAAAAAAAGTACTATCTACACTCTTTTTTCAATTATTTTCATCTTCAAATCTCTTCATTTGCTGCTCTAGCCTGAAACTATTCTCTTTTCTTCTTTTTAATGTCTCAGCATAGTTTTTTATGGGTAGATAGTTTGATGAATTGTATATGAGTCTTGGGTTCATATTTTGAATGCCGTCAATTTTGTATGCAATGTCTTGAGCTATTGATACCCACCGTACAGCTTCCTCAAAATCATCCATCAACTCGTAGTAAACAGCTATGTTCAAACTCGCTTTCATTTTATCTTCTTCCCTGTCCGTTGTGTTGTATAATTCACTCCATAAAGTGAACGCCTCATTCCATTGATTCTCTTTAATAAATTTATTCGCTTCCTTAAGAGCTTTGTTTCCACTAGTGTAAAGAAGTCGTTCAGCTGTGTTCCATTGGGGAACCAAGCGTGATGCTAACTTCTCTCCTGCAAAAATAGAAGCCTCTTCTACTAATACTTTCTCTTTTATAAAGAAGTTCACCGGATCGTTTAAGTCCCAGTAGATAGTGTCTGTTATTTGATCTTTGAATATAGGGGTACTCCTTGAAGGGATATATGATTTAATATTAGCTTTAACTTCCACTTGTAGCTGACTAATTATAAGCCCCTCCCCAATGAAAAACTCCACTTTCTCCGCATTGAGTATAATATTTTCAATAGCGACTAAAAAATCTACCTGTAAGAACTCCGTTAAATCTTGAACCTCTTGTGGGGTTAATGAATGATTCTGATAATTATCTTCCTGAAGCTTAATGGCTGAATCATAAATAACTACCTCGTCAAAATAGTTAGCACTAGCTAAATGTTCGGCTAATGATTCTGTGGCAAGGGTAGCATCACCTAGTAATAAAGCTTTTTGATTTTCCCATTTAGAGGAAGTTTTTTGTGTTGAATAATCAATCATTGCATTATTGACTACACCCACCTTTTTTAGACTCTCCGGAAAATTAACTATAGCCGGTTTTAAGTAATCCACAGTTATGATTTTTGTGGTTTGACAGGAGTAAATGAACAGGAGACTGCATAAACCACATAATATTATAATGAAATTTTCTTTTCTTTTCATAGAATAGTTCTTTAGAGGACTTTAAGCAAAAATACAATATTTATAGAAAATATGGCTATGATAAGAAAATAAAGTTTTAGGCTATAATTACTTAGCTATATATTCAGTAAATATGTAAATGTTTATTTGTTGAGGGAAACTTTAAACTTTACTGAACAACTTAAATTATTAGCTGTTATCATACTATAAACCTAAAAAATAATATATTATGAAGTTTTTTATCGATACTGCTAATTTAGATCAAATTAAGGAAGCAAATGATTTAGGCGTTTTAGATGGAGTAACAACTAATCCTTCATTGATGGCACGGGAAGGTGTTAAAGGAAAAGCGAATCAAATGGAACACTATGTAAAGATCTGCGATATTGTTGCGGGGGACGTTAGTGCCGAAGTCATTGCTACCGATTACGAAAATATAATTAAAGAAGGGGAGGAGTTAGCTGCACTGCATCCTAACATTGTAGTGAAAGTTCCTTGTATTGACGATGGAATTAAAGCAATTAAATATTTCTCCGACAAAGGAATCCGAACCAACTGTACTTTGATTTTTTCTCTGGGACAGGCCTTGTTAGCTGCTAAAGCAGGAGCAACCTATGTTTCTCCTTTTATTGGACGTTTAGATGATATAGGAGAAGATGGAATTGCACTAGTGGCCAAAATTGTTGATGTGTTTCGCTATTATGGTTATGAAACTCAAGTATTGGCTGCTTCAATTCGCAATGTCAGCCATATTATGCAATGTCTACAGGTAGGAGCCGATGTAGCAACTTGTCCTTTGAATGCCATTAAAGGATTGTTGAAACACCCTTTAACCGATAGTGGTTTGGCTCAATTCTTAGAGGATTATAAGAAGATTAGTTAATTGGATTAGTTCTGAAAGGTTATAGAATGTCATTTCTCAAAAGGGAATGGCATTCTTTTTTACCAATTCAATTCAAACTCAACATAGAGGGGTAAATGATCACTAACTCCCGCTTGATATTTCATCCCATAATAAGTCCTATATGGTTTTTGCCCTCCATACTTAAGGTCTTCTTCCAATAAAGAAGGAAGTTCAATAATTTTAGCTTTAGTAGCAGAGGTGTGTAATGCACTTTGGGGGTTAAGGAGCCTTCCGGATATCAGAATATGATCAATCAGTTGCCAAAATCCCTTATATTTATACGATCCCACTCCCTTTTGTTTCGCTACATCATAGAATAGGTGGTAGATCTGATTCTCTTTTATAGGAGTGTCATTCGGATTGTTGATTCCTAGTATTTTTGTGAAAATAGGACTTGATAAATCACTATTAAAATCTCCCATAACCAGTAGGTTTGGATGATTTCGCTGTGTCATAACAGCATCAATCTGCTCTTTAATTATTGCCGTGACCATACTCCTGTGTATTGTTGCTATTTTTCCTCCAATCTGAGACGGCAGATGACAAAGAAAAACATCCAGTGTATCCAAAGATAAAAGGATGCCTGTGGCATGTAAAATGTTTCGGGTGGGTTTATGGTTATAACTAGGAGTAACAACCTCTTCTTGACTAATTAATTTAAATTGATCTCTTTGGTAGAGTAAAGCCACATCGATACCACGTAAATCATCTGAGTGCGTCATAACGTAACTGTATTGTAGATTCTTTAGCGCAGAATACTTTGTAAGGTGGGTTAAAACGTTATCGTTTTCCACTTCGCATAATCCAATCAATACAGGAGGATTCCACTTTCCTATTTCAACAACCGATTGAGTAATCTGATGTAGCTTCTTATTTAGCCGATAGGAAGTCCAATGTCTTATTGATTGAGGTAAGAACTCGTAGTCATTTTTAAGTGAATCGTGTTCACAGTCAAAAAGATTCTCAACATTCCACCATACCACTTGAAAAGAGGAAGTGTATTGAGCCTTTGCTGTAAAGAAAATGGAACTATAAAACAGGAAAAAGAATAAAAGGGTTAATTTTAATGGTCTACTAACTGTTTTCATTGCAATAAAAAAGGAGACTCTTAGCCTCCTTTTAGTTATGTTATTTATTTTCCGGTATGTGTATAAGAATATCTAATAGATGCTTCCAAAAAGTATCTACCGAGGGGATGTGTAAACACTCATCGGGTGAGTGTACCCCTCTCATGGTTGGTCCAAATGAAATCATATCCAACTGAGGATACTTATCTAGGAAAAGTCCACATTCAAGTCCGGCGTGAATGGCTTTTACTTCTGCTTTCTTGCCAAATAGTCGTTGATACGATTCTGCAGCTACCTCTAATATAGCAGAGTGTGGATTGGGTTTCCATCCGGGATAAGCTGAGCGATGGGCTATTTCTGCACCACCCAATTCCAGTGCTGAACTAACAGTTACTGCCATATCATCTCGTGATGAAGTAATAGAACTTCTTTGGCTTGTTTCAACTACAATTTGCTGATTATTGTTCATCTTAACAGATGCCAGGTTGCTAGATGTTTCCACCAATCCTGGGATATCTTGGCTCATACTGTACACGCCATGATGAACAGCATAAAGTGATTTAAGCAATTTTTTAACTGTTTCTCTATCTATTGCTTTCTCTTGAGCAGGCATCGACTCCAAAGTCATAGTAAAGTTGGGTTCCGTTACTGCTAATTCATCTTCTATTTCAGCAATGAAAATATTTAGTTGTGCACGTATGTCGTGTTTGTTGTCATTGTTTGGTATCGCACAAATGGCGTGAGCCTCACGAGGAATGGCATTTCTTAAGTTACCTCCTTCAAATTCACAAAGATATAAATCGTGTTTCAACAGAGATTGGCTTAAAAAACGATTCAGTATTTTGTTCGCATTACCTCTTCCTAAATGAATATCACCTCCGGAATGTCCTCCTTTTAAGCCTTTTACTTCAACCTTAAAGAAAAAGTAGTTCTCGGGTATATCTATGGATTCATAATTATAAGTAGCTATGGAATCAATCCCTCCTGCACAACCAATAAAAATTTCCCCTTCATCTTCAGAATCCAGATTAAGTAGAATGTCTCCACTTAAAAAGTTCTTTTCAATGTGAAAGGCACCCGTTAAGGCCGTCTCTTCATCTACGGTAAAGAGGCATTCAATTGGCCCGTGCTCAATGTCGTTGTCAGCTAGAACTGCTAGTTGGGTGGCTACACCAATGCCATTATCAGCCCCAAGTGTAGTCCCTTTAGCCTTTAGCCAATCACCATCTATTACAGGAATAATAGGATCGGTATCGAAGTTGTGTTCCACATCTCTGTTTTTCTCGCAAACCATGTCTACGTGCGACTGTAAAATCACTGTTTTACGATTTTCATTCCCTGTTGTTGCCTTTTTCTTAATCAAGATGTTCCCAATTTTATCTTGTTTCCACTCCAGCTGATGTTCTTCTGCAAATTCTTTCAAATAACTTAAAATCTTCTCCTCCTTTTTTGAAGGTCTTGGTACTTTACATATCTCATTAAAATAGTGAAATATACCTTGAGGAGCTAAATCTGTTATTTTCATATTCTCTTTTTTTATTATATTGTTAAAGTATGTTCTTTTCAAATAAAAATACTAATTGTAGTTAAAAGATGGTGCATTTATATGGACAATTTATTTTTTTGTGATGAAAAGTAGAGTTAGTTCATACAAAAGTCTATCTTTGTAA
>CAZOVL010000012.1:0-48579 GCA_964583185.1 uncultured Bacteroides sp.
GTATTCATCGGTCTAGGACCGAAGACCTGTCGGTCTAGGACTGAAGGGTGCTCGGTCTAGGACCGAAGGGCATTAGGTCCTAGACCGACTTTTCCTGTAAATTCTCGTCTGACTTTTTATTCCTTTTTTCAGGGGCTAATATTAGCAAAGTGAACACTGCCAGATAACAAAAAACGAGCGACTTCATTGAATTAGAAGTCACTCGTTTTCTTTTTTCTCAACTAATGGACTTAAAATAATTTAGCAGGATATTCTCCGGCATCAATCAGAGCTTGTATTTTGTCCACTACTCCTTGTCTGTCTGCAGCATAAGTAACACCAAACCATTTGCTATCGGTATCTAGCACTTTTACTTTAGCTATATCTCCATTAATTAAATCGTTCACCACAATGGGGATAAAGAATTCAGCTTTAGGATTATTGATTTCTTCTTTTAAGAAATCCACAAAATAATCTTCAGAGTGTTTGAAATAATCAGGAGTAAAACCCCACATATTCATTGAAACAGGCGTATTATCGGCAATAGTTACCACTTGATTGTGTTCATCGGTAAACTGTACTTTTCCATCAATGCGTTCAATAGCAGTACGCTCTACCACAGTAGTAAGATAGCCTTCAGCATCCATTTCACAAACACCACGTGCCACAGAACCACTTTCAGAAAGCGTGTTTCCTACACGGTAACCCACCATACAGTATGTATTGGTTTCACCTTCCATTGTTTTAAGTTCTTTAGCTAACACCTCAAAACTGTTACGTCCGTAAAAGTCATCTGCATTAATCACTGCGAAAGGTTCGTGAATGACCGATTTGCCCATTAAAACAGCGTGATTTGTACCCCATGGTTTTACTCGGTCAGCAGGTGCTTTAAATCCTCCGGGTAAATCATTGATATCTTGAAAAACCAATTCAGTTGGAATGTGGTTCTCATATTTCTTTAAAATAATTTGTTTAAAATCAGCCTCAAAATCTTTGCGAATAACAAAGACAACCTTTCCAAACCCACCACGGATAGCATCAAAAATGGAGTAATCCATTATGGTTTCCCCATTAGGACCTAGACCGTCTAACTGTTTTAATCCTCCGTATCTACTACCCATACCTGCGGCCAATACAAATAATGTTGGTTTCATTGTGTGTTCTTTTAAATTTTTACTAATTAGTTGAATATTTTATACACAAAGATATAAAACTAAAGAGAAGAGAAGGTTGACAAAACGTGAAAATAATAGAACAAATCATTCAAAATGGATATCCAATGGCAAAATGAATACCTAAACCATCTTTGAAACGCTCAATGTTATAATATCCACTACGAGATGTTTTATAAGGATTGTGTAAAGCTACTCCACAATCTAACCGGAACACCAAAAAGTCCAAATCATAACGCACGCCAAATCCTGTACCCAATGCCACCTGTTCCGGGAATTTCTTAAGATTAAACTTTGCCCCCGGACGATCTTCATCATTTCGAAGTAGCCACACATTTCCTGCATCTAAGAATAGTGCCCCCCGCAAATCTCCCACAATAGGGAAACGGTATTCAATATTGGCTTCTAAACGAATATCTCCGGTTTGGTCAATGAAAGTATAGCGTCCTCGCTCACCGGGATAATAACTCCCGGGGCCAATGCTTCTAACAGTGTACGCTCTAATACTATTAGCTCCTCCAATGTAAAACTGTTCGGTATAAGGGGCCACTTGAGAGTTCCCATACGAACTAATAACTCCTCCAATAAATCGTGCAACAATGGACTGCTTGGGAGAAAAATTCCAGGTATATCTTAACTCAGTGTTTATCTTCAGAAACTGAGCAAAAGGAGCGTTCAAAAACTCTTTATTCTTTTTTGAAAAATCTTGTCCAAAAGCCCTGTAAGCTAATGAGGTTATATTTCCCGATGAACTAACTGTTGTTTGCCACCATACCTGATTTTTTCTTATTCTTCCTTTCATTGGAGCATTATCATACGTATAAGTATACTCCATTTTGGGAATGAATTGATTCTGCATACTTATGGCCAACATCTTGTTTTCATTAATAATGGTATCAAAACGGGCAGTTGTATGCTGCAACAAATTAAAATTCAAATTCAAAGGAGTAAACTGATGACGACTCGTTCTTTTCGGTTTCCAATCGTATGATACAGTTCCTCCAAAAGATAGAATCTTATAAAATTTTGCTCTGTTCAACTGATCAATGTACAACTTAAATGTCGTGGTAGTAGGGAATTCATATTCATTCTTTCGCAACGTAGGGAATAAAAGTCGTGGAATAATCAAAGATGAAGATACACCTAACTCATAACTATTCATCAAGGAGTTTTTATCTGTTTTCTTCCCTGTTTGCCACTCATAGGAGCCTCTCAGTTTAATCTCCCACGTTTCACCCCCTTTAAATACGTTATTTCTGGATAAAGAGAATGCCGCCCCCGGCCCTGCTTGATCATTGCTTTTCATTGCCAAATTCAACTCCAGTTCTGCATTAATCATTTTATCAAAAGAGGCTTGGATATTCAAATCCAAGGTGTCGGATTTATGAATCGTATCCTGCGGGAAATAATTTAGTTCCACATAACGAAAGATTCCCAACTCATTTAGTTTTTCCTGAATTCTCCTCTGTCTGTATTGACTGTAATAATTAGGTCTTTCACCTCCCTTGCGCCTCCTTAAAGAGGAGAATTGGGTAGAATTAATCCACCGATGCAACATTTTAGGTCTTAAATTGAGCTTGTTATAGTAGAGAATGGTTAAATCTTCATACTCCATTTCCTTATTGGGTGCTTCTCCATTCTTTCCAAAAAGAATAAATGCTGTTTTTCCGTTATAATATCGCCTTTGAGCCTCTTTGGGTACTCCTTTAACTGGTAGCAACTTCAGGCTCACAGAGTCTTTAACCTGTGTACTATCTGCATGATAAGTTAAATAAGAGGGACGAAAATAGTAATACCCCACATTACGCAACAAACCACTTACTCTATTTCGTTCATCATCTAAATCAACCACATTAAACTGTTGTCCTTTCTTAATGATTGAACCTCTTCGGGCTCTTTCTAAAATGGATAAAGTATGGGGTTGAAAGTTCTCATAATACACTGTATCAATGAAAGTGGGAGTTCCCATATCTATAGAGTAAAAAACTTTTGCTTTCAGACTGTCTTTGGAGTGGGGAATAATCTCATAATTCACCTTTCCATTAAAGTAACCATAGTCGGATAATAAATTAGAGGCAATTTTTGTTCGGATTTCCGGATTAACCGTAGAGAGATAGATTGGCGTGGTACCAAAAGTGTTTAATATCCATTTACCAAATCCTTTATTGTATTTTTGAAACCCTGAATAGAACCACAAACCAATGGGCAATGGAAACCGATGAGTTACACTACCTAACAAAGAATTATTGGGTTTCTTATTGATAGCTCCTTCAATCTCGCTAATGGCTATTTCACCTACCGGTGTTGGAGTTGGGTTTGTAATCTGTGTTTTTTTCTGTCCGATGTACAACACTTCCCCCTCAGGGAGGTGTTTAGTTGTAGAACACGAGACAAATAACCCTACTAAACAAAGAAGTAGAAATATTCTTAAGTTGTGTATTTCTTTATTATTTATCAACTCTTTAAATCTCATATCTTTGTTTATTTTTTCTTCCTTCTAAATATAAAAAGCTCACTTAGCCTATCCACTTTTTTCCTTAATATCAAACCCACTCCTGTTTCTAAAATTTCTCCTTCCATAATGTTATCATAGTTCTTATTATGAAAGAGTCTTACATAACGGGTACCACTATTATCCAAACGATATTCTATGGAGAGATTATCAATGAAAGACTGCATATCATTGGTTACATTAGCACCTGTAGATACTTTTCCTCCAATAACTATTTGCACTCTGTTGTTAAACAAGCGTTGGGAATAACTAAAGCTGTAATCGGTATGTCTCCCTTTGGCAGAAGACTCATCGTGCTCCTCTACTCCTACACTAAAACTGGCATTCTCCATTTTATCCGATAGCGAGTTAATTTGACTTTGAAGTACACTATTTAAGGCCGAACCCATATCAAAATTCCCACTTGATCCTCCTCCGGCTGCCATAAATCGTCCTGTAGTCATCATAACAACGGCTTGTCTCACTCGTTCTTCTTCAGTCATCGTAGCTAATAACTTCTGAACATCACCATCATCGGGAGCCTCAATATCAAACCGTAAAGACAAATCGTTTATTTTGTTATTTATAAGCACTGATAAATCGAAGTTGACTTGTCTAGAATTCTGACTATCATCCATCACCGAAGCTCGTAATCGCTCTGATGCTTTAATATTTAATTTGGGGTCCATTGGGTCACCGGTCCATTCCACATAACTGTTTCCGGTAATATGAAAATCTTTAAGAGGAATTACCGGTAAAGAATAACGAATCAATCCACCCGATAAAACATACCTACCCGATAATGAGAGATCACCTTGTTGGGTATATTGCAGATTTAGGTCTCCTCCTCCTTCTAAACTGATACGGCTACTCCGGTCAGCACTTAAATCCACCTTCAATCGCACCATAGGGTCTATGTGCAGTGCAAACATCATACTCATTCCTCCTAAAGATCGGAAAACAGTGTCCTCCTGTTCTATATGCGTTTCATCAAAAGAGGTAAAGGTAACCAAATCGCTTAATCGGTCTTGAACGGTTAAAGGAGAATCTTTTAATACGTAGGTAACATCGGTTTTACCATTCAGGTTCATTGCACCTCGCATAACCAATGCATCTAGGGGACCAATAACAGATGCCCCAACATCAACAACAACACGCCCATAGATAAGGCTCTCTTTAGTGCGTTTGGCATCTAACAAATAATAATCTTGAGCATTTAACCGTACATTTAAACGAGGATTGGAAAGATCAGCAAAACTTAAATCTCCGTCAATAACAAAAGGATTGTCCCCTTTGGCATAAATAGAGAACTTATCAAATTTCAATTGATTATTAGCCACTTTCAATGGACGATCATCAAAACGAAAGAAGATGCCCAACTGTTGTGAAAATACAGCCACACTATCTAACAGAAACTCGCCATTGACTTGAGGTTTATCCACTCCTCCTGTTATCAGTAAATTCCCATCTATATCTCCTCTTAATGTAACCATTTCATCGGGAACCAATGCATTTAACATCTTCAGAGGAAAATGATGCAATGTGGTTGAAATATCTAAGTTTTCTTTTTTGCCAACCAAGCTTACGCTTCCATCTGCAACCAACACCTCTTCTTGATCGTGATGCAAGTAACTATCTAAATAATGATTTCCCGACTCATCGGGAAGCCAAGTAAGTCCAAAAGCGATATCCCCCACCCTTTTCTTTTCATAATTCAACTCATCAATATTCATCTCGGTAGATAAAAATTGGGAGCCTTCAAAGCTAAACATATGTCCCTCCATAGAGAAAATCCCTGAAAGCTCGGGAATAAAAGGAAGAGCATGAGCAATCTCACCCAGTTCTATTTGCTGAAGTCCAACATTCATTACTTGCCCTAAACTATCGCTCACATAAGATTCAAACTGAAATCCCACTCCTTTTTTATCGTATAACTCTATCTGTGAATTCAACTCTAATTCATCACTAATAAAGCCCCTGTTGTTTGCATACTGAAAGCTCTTGAATGCTATAATTGGAACTTCCGGAATCATGCGAAAAGAGAATCCTGAATCTAAAGGGGTAACATTTAACCCAAAATCCAGTCCTTTGGCTCCACTGTTCTCCTGATAGAACAGCTTGAGTTCATTTTCTCCTTTTCCTATTTCGCCTAATATCAAGGATTGGAAACCACTTGTTTTTCCTCTTTTAATAAATCCTGTTTTCAGATGGATTTTCTCCTCTATTTGGTTAAATGCCAACAAGAATGTATCTACATTGTTTTTCTTGAACTTAATGTTATTCACCGTTCCATATCCTTGAACTCCCTGAATGGTATCCAAAGTAAAGTGTACATTTAAATCTTGAAAAAGAATTCCTTGTGTTCGTAAGTAATCAGATAGGGAATTACTCGATTTTGAAGCAATTTTTAATTCAGCTTCAGGAAGCACCTCTTTCAATGTCGACGGATTGAAACGATAATTATCTTTCATTTGCTTCTCTACTTCTAGAGTGAGCAAATCAATCTGAGCCATTAATGTCGTAACAGAGTTAGGTGTGTTAAAATCGAAAGATAGGTCGCCCGACTCAATATGAGCAAAAATAGATTCATCGGATAAGCCGGCTTGTCCCACTATTTTCACCGGGTTTCTCAGCTCTTTCTGAATTAACCCTAACGTCAGCAAATCAATTTTATCTACTGAAAAGTTCAAAGAGCCTATTGGAACAGCAGAATTTAATTGATATTGTCCATCAGCATTAAATTTAACAATATCGTTATCACCACTTAACTGAGCCTGAAGTAATGCATCGCTCCACTGAGCACTTACATTAACATCACCAACCTGTTTTTTTCCATAGATAAACTTATCTACGCCCACATATAACTGTCCTTTTGACCGAGGAGACTGTATGTCCAGTCCCTGTCCTTCAATATCTAACTGTCCTGAAAACTCTTTTAACGAGTCGAAAGGTAGAAAATGTTGTATCTGAAGTGAGTCAATTGATATGTTTGCAACGTATTGCTCCGTTTTTTCATTGTAAATGCCCGTCAAATCCACCCTGCTTAGACCTTCTTCAAGATTCAGATTTATCTGATGCTCAGTCCCCTCTATCTTCCATTGCGTCAACAAGGATATTTTAGGAATCTGTATGGATGGAATGGAATCCGATTGAAATAAAGAAGTAATGAAATTCAAATCAATAAATTCTCCCTCAAGCTTTGCCTCCCCCATACGATTCTTTGAATCTAAAACGTTTCGAGCTTTTCCACTTCCTGTAACTAAAAGTGCATCAGGCCAGTTCAGTTCTAATTTATCTATACGAACATCTTTTAAGCTACCTCCTACATTGAGTTCTAAATCCATTGGTTGTTCAGGGAAATCTTTCTTAAACTTCTCCGGTAGATCGGGAACAAAAAGAAGTATATCTTCCCGATTGATGGAAGAGGATAGCTCTACTTTGAAATTTCCTCTTGTGGGGCTTTCAATAAACTCCCATAACGAAGAAGCTTTGAGTTTAATTTTTGAGTAATCCGTTTGAAGCAAAAGTTCCGGAATTGCAATAGACAAGGAGTCGGAGTAAAGCTTACCTTTTGCAGAAGTAATATTTAGTCCGGATTGCTCTTTCATAGAAACATTACGAATGATACCTCTCACCTCCTTCCCTCTATTATAAATGGAGTCAAGAGCTATTTGCATATCTCTTAACACAAGATTAGAAGGATTAAAACCCTCAGTATCTACCACACTCCCCTGCTGAAATGAAAGTGTACTTTTATCTAATCGTAATCTTTTAAGAGCATAAATCTCTTTACCTAAATCTACATCTACTCCTGATAACTGAAAATCACCAATGGATGCACTCATCGACAGGCTATCCAAAGGCATTGAAAAATCGACTTTAACGTTTTTCAGTTGGCACTGTTTAAGCAAAGCAATCCAAGCCAAAGGTGCAGTTTCTGTAGTATCGGGAGGTGTTGTTGCCGTATCGTTGATACATACATTTAAATACGTATCTTTTATGGTCAAAACATTGACTACTGCTTCTTCCTTCTTCAAATCAACACCGTGACTTTTAAGAAAGAAGTAATCTAAATCGCCAACTACTTGTATCCCTTCAATTATATCTTTACTGTTTATGTAGAGATTACGTAAGGTTAACTCGTTTAAGTCAACCCTTCCAGATAATAAAGGGAGTATTTTAACTTGTAAATTCAAACTCTTCAGCGATAATAAAGAGTCGGATTCTTCCTTAACCACCAAATCGCTTACCAACAGATTAAGAGGATAACGGAGATCGATTCGCCTAAGTTCAATATCAAACCCTGTTGCTTCTGATGCAGCTTCTATAAGCTCTCCTTTTACATAGTTTTGTAAAGATGGGATATAAAGAGCCACCACTAAAACCCCAAAAAGGACTATAGGTGTAATCAGTAAAGTCAGTATAATTCTTTTTATCCACTTAAGCATACACAACAGAAATCAAGCGAATTCTAAAACTTCAGCAAAATAACAATTTTATGAAAGATAAAGAATAATAAAACAGAGAATTACTCCTCTGCTTTATTTCTTCTGTAATATAAAACGGATCGTTTATTCTCATCAAAAAGACTCCGAGCAATAGTTCTGGCTTTATTTGCTGTAACCGAACGATATTTAGAAACACTATGTTCTATATCTTCTGCATTACCATTTAACTCATACCAAGCCAAGTCTGTTGCCAGATTGAGATAATCAATGAAACGAAAGACTTGATTTGACTCAAATTTGTTCTTCACCTTTTCCATTTCCTCTTCGGGTATAAGCTCTTTTTGAAGCAACTCCAACTCTTGCAGAACCTCCTGTTCTCCCTCTTCCAAAGAGACTCCATCGGCTAATTGTCCCACAATATGGAAAAGTCCGGCATCTCTTGAACCTGAAACATACGCATCAACCGATGTAAATACTTTCTTATCTTGAGTAAGATGTTGTTTTAGCCTGCTGGATGTTCCATTAGCTAACACATCAGAAAGCAAATCATAAACCTCGTAATCCGGATGATTAAACTCACACATTGGGTAAACCATAAACAAAGCATCAACAGGTACATCACGAAAGACTTCTTCTCTGCGCTCCACAGTTTGTATAGGCTCTCGGGGAATCTTTCTTTCAGGAACATCTCTCTGGGGAATTTCACCAAACCATTTTTCAGATAGAGTGACTACTTCCTTAAAGGAGATATTACCTGTAACCGATAAAATGGCATTATTAGGGGCATAAAACCGATAAAAGAAATCCTCTACCTCTTGAAGTGTAGCTTGAGCCACGTGTTCTAACTTTTTACCTATGGTTGGCCATTGGTAAGGATGTGTTTTATAAGCCATAGCTCGTACCAGATGGCTAACATCGCCATAGGGTTGGTTTAGACTACGTTGCTTAAACTCTTCCATAACTACCCCACGTTGAACATCTAGACTTTTCTGATTAAAATCCAAACCTAACATTCTATCGGATTCCAACCAAAAGCCTGTTTCTACGTTTTGTTTAGGTAGGGTGATGTAGTAATTAGTAATGTCATTACTTGTCCAGGCATTATTCTCTCCACCCGCCAACTGCAAGGGAGCATCAAAATCTGGAATGTGGATTGACCCACCAAACATTAAATGTTCAAAGAGGTGGGCAAACCCTGTATGTTCCGGGTCTTCATCACGTGCTCCAACATCGTAAAGCATATTCAAAGCCACCATTTTGGTATTGATGTCGGGACTATGAACAATTCTCAACCCATTAGATAATCTATAACGATTAATATTTAGCATCTTAATTTAACAAAGAAACTTTTAGAATTTTAATATCCTCTTCAGGACGGTCATTACTATTGGTGCTTTGTTCTTGAATTTTGTCTACTACATCTAAGCCGGAAACCACTTCACCAAACACCGTGTATTCATTATCCAAATGAGGAGTGCCTCCCAAAGTAGTATAAGCCTCTTTTTGTTCAGGAGTAAACTCAAAATCAGGTTGTTCTGCAGCCATAGCCTCAGCTTGAGCAATCAGTTCATTTTGAAGATCCATCAAACCATCGTGGTTTTTCTCCATTTGCAAGGCATATATCTTTTGCATATTTCCTTGAGCCAACTTGTTAAAGATGATATTCATCTTGTTGTTGTTCATCTGTTTTTGCATATCCATTAACGTAGAATCGGAATATACCTCTCCGGTAACAATATAGAACTGGCAGCCGGAAGACTCTTTTTCGGGGTTTACCTGATCACTTTGACGTGCTGCAGATAAAGCTCCTTTTTTATGGAAATATTTTGGATATACAAACTCAGCGGGAAGTGTGTATCCCACATCACCGGCTCCTAACATTTTATCTTTAGGTGCATTTTTAGAATCAGGATCACCCGCTTGAATCATAAAATTCTTTATGACACGGTGAAACAACGTTTCAGCATAAGTACCTTCTTTGGCAAGCTTGATAAAATTATCTCTATGTTCAGGCGTATCATTGTATAGCTTTACTACAATATCTCCTAACGAAGTTTCAATTTTCACCTGTTGTTCTTTTTGATTGGTCATATCTGTTTTTGATTTATTTCCTGAGCCACAGCTAATCATACTAAGGCTCAGAATTACAATTAATATTATATTTTTCATATACAATTTCTTCTTTAATAAAAATGAAAGGGTAAAAATACAATTTTATAAGTGTTTGAATAAGAAAAACAATCTTTTATTATGGTTAGCTATAGATAAAGAGATTAAAAAGAGAAACAAAAGATGAAAGACTTTCCCTTACATTCTACTTTATTGTTACCATTTCAGGAACTAAAGTAACTCAAACTCGTTCCACAAATCCCCCTCAGGATATGGTGCTACTACATCTATCTCTTTTTTAGAAACCGGATGGATAAAAGATATTCTTCTGGCGTGCAATGAAATTCCTCCATTTGAATTGGAGCGAGGGTAGCCATATTTAAGATCGCCTTTGATGGGACAGCCTATTTTACTCAGCTGTGTTCTGATTTGGTGATGTCTACCGGTTTGCAAATCTATTTCCAGCAAAGTAAAGCTTTTCGATTTTCCTATCACTTTATAGCCCAATCTAGCCTCTTTGGCATTTTTCTGAACTTTGTCGTATGCAAAACTCTTGTTTTTTTGTGGATTTCTCACCAAAAAATGAACCAACTCACCTTGAAGAGCAGGAGGAGGATTCTTCACTATAGCCTCGTATGTTTTTTTTACTTGATCTACTCTAAAAAGCTCGTTCATACGTGCCAACGCCTTACTCGTTTTAGCAAAAATCACTAAACCACTAACCGGTCTGTCCAGTCGATGAACTACCCCAATAAAAGCATCACCCGGTTTATTGTATTTTATACGCAAGAATTCAGCCACTTTTTCTGAAAGTGGCTGATCTCCTGTTTTATCACCTTGGACAATATCCGAAGATGATTTATTCACTATGATAAGATGATTATCTTCGTAAACGACGTCTACCATCTACCTTCTCTTACATATTCATTCCGCCGCAGCAGTGGATAACCTGCCCTGTAACGTATGAAGACAAATCGGAAGCCAAGAAAACAGCTACATTAGCTACATCTTCCGGAGTACCTCCACGACGCAATGGAATTTGTTTTGCCCACTCTTTTTTCACTTCTTCAGAAAGCACATCGGTCATATCGGTAATGATAAATCCGGGTGCTATGGAATTTGCACGAATGCCTCTTGATCCCACCTCTTTAGCTATGGATTTAGCCAACCCAATCATACCCGCTTTAGATGCAGAGTAATTGGATTGACCGGCATTACCCGATACACCAACAACAGAAGCCATATTAATGATACTGCCACTTCTTTGGCGCATCATAATAGGAGTACAAGCGTGAATAAAGTTAAAGGCCGATTTTAAGTTTACATTGATTACAGCATCCCATTGTTCTTCGCTCATACGCATCATTAAACCATCTTTAGTTATTCCTGCGTTATTTACTAAAATATCAATAGAACCAAACTCTTCGTGGATAGTTTTAACCACTTCAGCTGTTTCGTTAAAGTTTGCTGCATTCGATGCATATCCTTTACAACGAACACCCAGAGCTGTAATTTCCTTTACTGTTTCTTCTGCTATTCCATCAATACGCAAATCAGTGAAAGCAATATTTGCACCCTCAGAAGCAAACTTTACAGCAATTGCTTTACCTATACCACGTGCTGCACCTGTAATCAGGGCTGTTTTTCCTTGTAATAATCCCATACTATTCAATTTTTTTTTATCATTTTTTATGTAATGCACCAAAAACAATATTTATCACATTGTCATTCAGTGTTTCTGAATCTAAATCTGCTCCAATATAACCTCTAATATAGGGGACTTCTATTCCTTTTAAGCAGTAATGGATTAAAGCAGCTGTCAGCTCAATGTTATCAATATCAAACACATCAGCCTCCTTACCCTCTTTTAATACTTCTTGAAATAACTTAAATTCCTCCACATCAAACTTCTTGCGCACCTTTTCCACAGTCCAAATATCTCTAAAGAAATTGGCACGTAAAGTTCCGTTACGATAGACTACTTCTTTTACCAGATCCAAATGTGTGTAAATCAACTCTATAACCTTCTTCTCGGGTGAAAGATTCTTTCGCATTACCTCTTTCATCTTTTCCAATAAAGTGTCCAACTCAGTTTCAACCACAACTAAGAAAAGTTCCTCTTTATTTTTAAAGTAAGTATAGAGAGTTCTTCTTCCTTTCTTTGACGCTTTGGCAATATCATTCATTGTGGTTCGCTCCACTCCCTTTCTTGCAAAGAGCAGTCTAGCGGCATCTATCAATTGATCTTTAGTCTTAGAAGTTGTCATCTTTCCATCTTTCACATTGCACATCTAGTAATCGATTGAGCAAAAATAAGTCTTTTCTAAACGGAGACAAAATAAAAACCTTTATTATCTTCATTATTTCTCTTTTTTATTTGACTATTAAGGAGTTGTAATATGAATTACATTAAATGCACCCAAAAATTCACAAAGTTTAACTAAATAAAACCTAGCATAAGTTTGGTGGATTAAAAGATAACCTATACTTTTGCACTCACAACATCGCGGAGTGGAGCAGTGGTAGCTCGTTGGGCTCATAACCCAAAGGTCGTTAGTTCGAATCTAGCCTCCGCAACAAAAGAAAAAGCAATCTCAAATGAGGTTGCTTTTTTTATTTTCAACAGGTAGGGATATTCAGTAAATACGGCTCAGCCGATATTTCATAGGGACTAAGCATATATCTTCGCTAGTCTAAAAAGAAAGAATTTCACATCTACTACTCCTCTAATGGCTGCTCTAAACTGTTTTATCTTCGCATTAAAAGATTCTACTGCTGCATTTGTTGAAGGCGTTTTAGAATCAATCATTATTATTCTTTTCTAATCCTCAACAAAATCGTTTAGATAGCAGAGAGAACAATGAATAAAGGAAGTCCTATTTCTCTTTCAATTGAACAACAATCACTTTGTTATATTCTTCAGAAGTGCATTTGCAATATTTTCTTTTGGTTGACAATTCGAAATTCAGCAAATTCAATATCATAGTTTTCTTTGTCCAGCATACATTGAGCTATTATATATCCCACTTCATCGGAGTTGAAGAATATTTCATTGAAAACCTCTATTGGAGTAGTCCTAACAGCCCTTAATCTTCCTGTAGAAGTTGTCTATTGAAAGTCAGTATCACTACTTTACAATAGGATTTGATCTAGTCTAGTACTTTTTTCTTTTTTCTATATAACTTTATCTCTTAGTGGAAAATGTTTCAGAAATTTCGGATCACTCCTCTACTCTTTCAAACACAAATTCGTAATCATACGTTGTTCCAGATGCCATAATAGGAACCCATCCAAAATTCTTCTCCCAATATTGAATGGTCAGATTACTATCTTTATTCACTCCAATCCGAACTCGCTCAATCTGTTGAACAAAGTAAATAAAAGGAATAGGAATGAGGCGTCTTCGAAAATAGATTTCAAAATAGTTCTTCTTCTGTTCTCCCTTAATTCGCATTTCTTGTATTGTGGTAATCGAAGGATAAGACACTATAAGTTGTTTTTTCTCAAATTCAAGTCGTATAATGCTCCCACTATCACATTCTGTAGTCAAATTAAGTAATCCCAATAAACAATACAATTCCGGCTTATAATTTGGAAGAGCCAAAGAATCTACTGTATAGATATTTAAAGGGATATTCTGATATACACCATTTAGGAGGGTTGAATTTTGTAATTCAGAAAAACGAGAGGTTGCAATCTTTGTCGAACTGCAAGAAACTAACAGACAGACCAACAACAATAGTCCATTGAGATTATTTCTTTTCATAAAAAATTAATTTATCCATCATTTCTAAATAAAAACCTTCTATAAACAGTTTCTAGTTAATTACCACCTTGCTAAGCTTTGTCTGAAACAATAACATCTATACCCCATAGCCCTTTTTTCAATTTCAAATTATAAACATCACCTATTGCGAGAGCATCATAGGTAGCATCTTTAATAAAAACTTCTTTTTTTATACCTTCGAAAAACTGTACAACAATTAAAGGCGTCCACCTTTTTACATACAAATCCGGAGGAAGCTGTTTTTTTGTTTTCTATTGTAACTTGTCTGGAAACAACAACCTCATTAGAAAAATAATTATTTGTAGCTAAAAAAAGACACACTGAAAATCCTCCACAAATCACCCAATTATAGCTATAGACAAAAAAAAGACGAAAGAACAAACTCTTTACAAATGACGCGTCTTTTGCTGATTGAATTAAAAAAGGATAAGTAAAATAGGAAGTTATAAGTGAGAGAGAACACATAACGACAAGCAAAAGGTTTATATCAATGAGGGTTATTCTGTATAGATTTACAACAAAAACAAGAGAGATTAGCCCTAAAATAAATATAAAACTCATAAGTGGAATTACGATTGAAGAACCTGCTTTCATATAACTTTGATTTAAAGTAATTCCTAAAATAAACATTCTTTTGGTTATTCGGTGTAAGAACAAACAAATAAAAAAGATTATAATTATAGAAAAATTTCTTTGAGTTTGAACACAAGAAAATAAGAAGAAAAAAGAAATCTTATTTTACGAAGAAAGTGTATCTTGTAAAGATAGAACCAACGAAAGAAATCAATAAGTAAAATAAAAAAAATCAATTGTATGAACATTGAAAAAATTAAAAACTATAACCAAAGAATGCTTGCTGTTGTTTCCACTTTGGCCGCTGTACTTTTAATTGTCTTCATTATCTCATTCATTGTTGAAACGTGGCCTAGAGGAACTTACGACAACTCACCACAAGGACTACTAGCAGATGAACAAGTGAGTGCTTTAGCAGATGAAAACCTGAGAAAACAAGTACTATCTTACGAAACACCTTGGCTTATAGACTCCCTAAAATCAATTTATATCATCCCCGTGTCTATCAGAACATTAAACAAACCGGAGGAAACAACGCCTCCTGACGTTTATTATGATCTACTTGATATGCATCCATCACATAGCAGAGGTAAAATATCCAAGGATAGAATTGAATTTTATAGAACAAACTATGTAAATCTAATTGTGTACGATGCACCAAGAGACAAAACCACCTCTCTTTTTAATCAAAGAGTAATTGTTGGAGACATACAACCTTATTACTTTAAAGATGAAATCCTACTGATTTTCTATGCAGCAACGAAAGATACAAACCAAAATGGAATTATTGATTTAACCGATTTGAGAAGTCTCTATATTTATTCCTTTGAAACAGGTGAGCTCCGTACTTTTTCCGATGGAGAGAACCAAGCCATAGATTATCAATTCATCGAGCAAACAAAAAATCTCTTAGTGAAATATAAGCTTTCCCAGTACAAAAAAGAACAGTTTGGCTACGAACAAGTCCCTAATAAAATTATGAAATACAATTTTGAAACACAAGAACTCACTCCTATCATTCCAACAGATATAGAACAAAAAATGCAAGGACTGGTAGAGGGAAAAGAACAATAGAAAAGAATCTATTCTTCAAAAGATATTATACCCACTTACTTTTCCCCTCTAAGACCAAAGCCTCTTCGGTCTAGGACTGAAGGCTTGTCGGTCTAGGACCGAAGGGTGTTCAGTCCTAGACCGACCAACACTCCCTCCACAGCTACTGTACCGAGGCTATTAAACAGTAGGTGAACTCAAAGGTGAATATTCGGGCAAATAAGCCACTCCCATTTTCTTTTTACCATTCATCTTAACACAAATAGGTTGTTCAAATCGAACGTGACGAAGGTGTTCCGTTTCTGTAATAGCGGGTTGATGATCTAGATACTCCTGATTATACAAACCATCTCCCACATGGGGATTAATAGTAAAATAACCCACACCAAAAGAGGTTAGGTTTTGAAAGAAATGGGTTCCCTGACTAGGATCAACCTGAAACGTTTTTAATCCGGCTTCCACAATTAAGCGTGCCGATGAAATATGAGGCCATTTAACAGGAATCCCCAACCAACTATCACTACTTCCCCAACGTCCGGGACCAATCAACACATAGTTCTTGTTTTCTTCTGTTAGTTGACTGTTGATTTTTTCCAGCTCTTCTGCTATTTGCAGATTATTTTTGGGTGTATAATCTTGCGTTTTTACGTATACCACATCGAATAAATCGTGCATTTCTCCGTGCCCCAAAGAGTTTGCGGACTTCAATAACAACTGCTCTTCGGGTATAGTATTTAAGTCTTCATTCATCACGGCTTTATTTTCCACAATGGGTCTAATTTGTAATAGATAAAAGAGACCGGTTCTATTTTCTGCATTCAGCTTAACAGCAAATTCAATCTCAATGGGACGACACATCTCTTCTACTGATTTTTTCAACACCAATTTCAGTATGTTAGCCAAAGGAAACACCTCGTGCTGCAAGATGTTAGCAAAAGTAATTACTTTTCGGCCTCCCGGATAGATACCATCTCTAATCACTTGATCGTAAGGATCGTAGGTAGAGGCCAAAAACTGTAAAGAGCCATCTTTTTCTGCCTGACGTACACGAAGCTTAAGTAGATTAAACCCATCATCAATGGAAAAATTTCCACCTGTATTTTTTAAATCCAACGCATAAAACTGAGTTTGTGTCTCTTTCAAAGCCAAGTCCAATTCACTGGTTTGCAAAATTTTATGAGGGTGATAAGGGGAAAAACGCAAGGTTACACCTCCATCCACCACATATTTGCCTAACCCTAAAGCCAGATTAACAATCCCTTCTTCTGCTTTCTCATCACCCAATGGATAAAAGTTGAGAGAACGAGCTACCCCCGACATGGAAGGATAATACTTACTACCATACTGATTCCCCACTACCTCTTGTAAAATAACCGCCATCTTTTCCTGATCAATCACGTTAGAGGTTGCCCGCATATAGGCCTTACTGCTCTTAAAATACACCGAGGCATAAACCCCTTTAATGGCATCGGAGAGCATCTCCAGCATATCATACTTATCATCTAAATAAGGAATCATATAGGTGTTATATATTCCCGCAAAAGGCTGATAGTGTGAATCTTCCAGCAAACTGGAAGAACGAACAGCAATGGGTGATTTTACCACATTAAAAAGTGCCAGGAAATCTTCAACCAAACGATCGGGTAACTTAGCTTTGAGAAAATAATTTAATATCTCACTATCCTCAATATTTGAGATGGCCACCTGATAAAGATTATTGGTCTCCATAAACTCATCGAAAATATCGGTACACAACACCACTGTTTTGGGAATCTCTATCTTTGCATTCTCAAACTCATTGAACTCTGGATGTTTTTTCAGCATATTATCAATAAAAGCCAACCCTCTTCCCTTACCTCCTAAGGAACCCTCACCGATACGTGCAAAATTGGAATACCGGTCAAATCGATCTCGCTTGAAAATAGCCACTACCCCTTGATTTTTCATCTTACGATATTGTACGATAGAATCAAAAATGACTTGTCGATGTGAATTGGAATCAGCCAAATCCACCCATTCAAATGACTTCAAGAACTCTGCTAAAGGAAACATTGCTCTGGAATATAACCAGCGACTGATGTGATTCCTGGAAATATGATAATTTAAAGATTCGGTAGGTATGGCAAAGATTACATTCTGCAACTCTTTCAAGTTTTTTATACGGGCAATCTCTTCCAGCGTATTGGGATTGCGAAAAACAAAATCACCAAAACCAAAGGTCTCAGCAAATGCCTTTCTCAAATCCACATTCATCTTTTTTGAGTTTTTATCTATAAAGGTTGCTCCATACTTGGTTGCATAAGTGATATTCTCTGTCTCAGACGATTGCATAATAATGGGTAAGAAAGGGCTCTCTTTACGTATCTTTTCGCACAGTTTAATCCCTGCCATCGAGTCTTTTTCTCCATTCTTAGGAAAGCTAACATCGGTAATTAACCCCAGTAAATGATCCTTGTACTTTTCATACAACCCTTCGGCTTCTTCATAATTTCTTGCCAATAGCAATTTGGGCCGCCCACGCATACGCAAGGTTTGTTGATGAGCATTTAACGCCTCAGTAGAGAACTCATGGCTTTGCTTTAGCATAAATTTATATAAACTGGGGAGAATGGAAGAGTAGTAACGAATACCATCTTCAACCAGCAGAATAACCTGTAACCCTATTTCACGTACGTCGTGATCTAAATTCATTCGATCTTCAAACAATTTGATGATGGAGAGCAACAGGTCAGTATTTCCCAACCAGCAGAAAACCGAATCAAAAGCTGAAAGATCTTCGTGTTCTATTCGTTTACGAATACCGTGGCTAAACGGAGTAAGAATAATCATTGCTATGTCGGGGTACAGTTTTTTCAAACGACGTCCAATGGCAAAGCTATCCACATCTCCCAATCCCGGCATACAGATAATAAGTTCAAAAGGCAATTCCTCTAAATGCTCAATGGCTTCTTCTTCAGTAGTTACACGCCAAAAACGAGGTGGATAACGCAAAGACAAAGAGGTGTATTCATTAAACACCTTTTCATCTATTCGCCCATCATCTTCCAAAACGAAAGCATCGTAAGGATTAGCAATGATTAAAACATTGTATATACGTTTAGTCATTAAACTGACAAACTGGGTATCTCTGAAATAGAGTTGATTTAGATTCTGTTTACTTAGCATATCCAAAAATTGTATAGGGCAAAAAAAACGACTTGTAACTTCTTTACACACAAAGATATTTACTAATATCTTTATTTAATGAAGGATAACCAAAAAAACTCACCCTATAAATTGTAAAATGGGCTATATTTGTATGAATATAAAACCAAAAAGTATTCATAAATGAAAAAGTACACCCTATTATTTGCTTGCTCCATAGCTTTTATGGCTTGCCAAAATCAAAAAAAAATGACGTATCCCGAAACAAAAAAAGTAGATACCGTAGATGTATATTTTAACACTGAAGTAGCCGATCCCTACCGATGGCTGGAGGACGACACTTCCCAAGAAACAGCTGAATGGGTAAAAGCTCAAAACACAGTAACCCAATCCTACTTCCAACAAATTCCTCAACGTAATGCATTACAAAAGCGTCTGACAGAGCTAATGGATTATGAAAAAATTGGAACTCCATTTCAAAAAGAGGGTCGTTATTTCTTTTTTAGGAATGATGGACTACAAAATCAAAGCGTACTATATGTCCAAAACTCCTTAACCGATGAACCAACTGTTTTCTTAGATCCCAATCAGCTATCAGAAGATGGTACGGTGGCACTTGCCGGCTTCTCTTTTTCTAAAGATGCAAAATACTTTGCCTATACAGTATCTAAAAGCGGATCGGACTGGAGAGAGATTTATGTAATGGACAGTGAAACACGGGAAGTAATTGATGGGCCTATTCAATGGGCTAAATTTTCCGGAGCAGCCTGGCGAGGTAATGGTTTTTATTACAGTGCTTACGATGCACCCGAAGCGGGCAAGGAGTTTTCCAGTGTAAACGAGAATCATAAAATATACTATCACCAACTTAACACTCCTCAAAGTGAAGACAAACTGGTATATGAGAATAAGAATTATCCCAAACGTTTCTATACTGCTTCTGTTTCTTCAGATGAAAAGTTGCTCTTTATTTATGAATCCGGAGAGGGAAGAGGAAATGCACTCTATCTAAAAACATCAGATGAATTAACTGCTCCATTAACTACTTTGGCTGAAGACTTTAATTTTGAATATTATCCCATTGAGGTTATTAATAATCAGATTTACATCTATACCAACTATCAAGCACCTAAATACCGGTTAATGGTGGCTAACACAAACAGACCACAATTAAAAGATTGGAAGGAGTTGATTCCTGAAAGTAACGACGTATTAAGCAATGCACAGATTATTGGTAGTAAGCTAATTGTAACCTATGATAAAGATGCGGCTAATCATGCTTATATTGGAGACTTACTCGGTGTTAACTTCACCGAAATTCAATTGCCCACTCTAGGTTCTGTTGGATTTAGTGGCAACAAAGACAGTGATGAATGTTTCTATAGCTTCACCTCATTTACCCAACCCGGAACAATTTATAAATACAACATTCAAACCAATGAATCGGAAGTGTTCAGAAGTCCGCAAGTGAAATTCAACCCCGAAGAATTTGAAACTCACCAGCTCTTCTTTGAAAGCAAGGATGGAACCCAAATTCCTATGTTTATTACCCACAAAAAAGGTTTAACACGCAATGGCGACAATCCGGTATTCTTATATGGTTATGGTGGCTTTAATGTAAGTTTGAACCCCGGATTCTCTGTTTCTCGTATTCCTTTTATGGAACAAGGAGGTATCTATGCACAAGTAAACCTTAGAGGAGGTGGAGAATATGGTGAAGCCTGGCACGTAGCGGGAACTCAAATGCAAAAACAAAATGTCTTTGACGACTTCATTGGGGCTGCTGAATACCTTATTAAAGAAAACTACACCAATTCGCAACGAATTGCCATTGTGGGTGGTTCCAACGGGGGACTACTTGTAGGAGCCTGTATGACTCAACGTCCTGAGTTATTTAAAGTGGCTGTACCTCAAGTGGGTGTTCTGGATATGCTTCGCTATCACAAGTTTACAATTGGGTGGAACTGGGCAAGCGATTATGGAACCAGTGAAGACAGTCCGGAGATGTTTCAATACTTATTGGGTTACTCTCCATTGCATAACTTAAAATCAGGAACTACGTATCCTGCAACACTTATTACTACAGCAGATCACGATGACCGTGTGGTTCCCGCTCACTCTTTCAAGTTTGCTGCTGCACTACAAGAAGCAAACGATGGAACGCACCCAACAATAATCCGAATTGACACCAAAGCAGGACATGGTGCAGGTAAACCAACTGAAAAAATCATTGAGGAGCAAAGCGATATTTATGGCTTTATTATGTATCACCTAGGTATGTAATATAAAATATAAAAACGAATCTTATTCGTTGAATAAAACACTGATACTTAGACAAAAGGCTTAAAGAGAATTTTCACTTTAAGCCTTTTATTTCATTTATTGTGTCAAAATAACATCAATACCCGTTTTTAATCTATCAAAATACATAATTATTGAATATATTGCATATATTTGTAAATTCACATACAGAATTTTATTTATCTATTTAATCAATTAATCATGAATATTGAAAAGATTATGGCTTCACTGGAAGCTAAACACCCTGGTGAGTCTGAGTATTTTCAAGCGGTACGCGTAGTATTAGGATCGATAGAGGATATTTACAACCAACATCCTGAGTTTGAAAAAGCTAAAATTATCGAACGTTTAGTAGAACCCGATCGTATTTATACTTTCAGAGTGGCGTGGGTTGATGACAAAGGAGAGGTACAAACAAATATTGGTTACCGGGTACAATTCAATAATTCCATTGGTCCATATAAAGGGGGTATTCGCTTCCATAGCTCATTAAATCTTTCCATTCTTAAGTTTTTGGGCTTTGAACAAACTTTCAAAAATGCATTAACCACACTCCCTATGGGTGGTGCTAAAGGAGGTTCTGATTTCTCGCCTAAAGGCAAAAGTCAGGCTGAAATTATGCGTTTCTGTCAGGCCTATATGTTAGAACTATGGAAATTCATTGGTCCTGATGTTGATGTTCCTGCGGGAGACATTGGTGTTGGAGGTAGAGAAGTGGGATATATGTATGGTATGTACAAAAAACTCACCCACGAAGTTACAGGAACTTTCACAGGTAAAGGGCTTGAGTTCGGAGGTTCTCTTATTCGCCCTGAAGCAACAGGTTTTGGGGGACTTTACTTTGTACAGGAAATGTTAGAGACAAGAAATATTGATTTAAAAGATAAACGAGTGGCTATCTCCGGATTTGGTAACGTAGCGTGGGGTGCAGCCACTAAAGCAACTGAGTTAGGTGCCAAAGTGGTAACCATCTCCGGTCCTGACGGATACATTTACGATGAAGATGGAATCAGTGGAGAAAAAATAGATTTTATGCTTGAGCTTCGCTCTTCAGGAGATGACATCGTAGAGCCCTATATTGAAGAATTCCCCAATGCTCAGTTCATCCCCAATAAGCGTCCTTGGGAAGTAAAAGTAGACATTGCTCTTCCCTGTGCCACTCAAAATGAGCTAAATGCTGAAGATGCACAGAAGCTAATAGACAATGAGGTACTTTGTGTTGGAGAAATTTCAAACATGGGATGTACAGCTGAAGCTATTGGTTTATTTATTCAGAACAAAATTTGTTATGCACCGGGTAAAGCAGTAAATGCAGGAGGTGTAGCTACTTCCGGCTTGGAAATGACTCAAAATGCAATGCATTTAAACTGGAGTGCTGAAGAAGTAGACGAAAAGCTTAAGCAAATTATGCATGGCATACACGAACAATGTGTAAAATACGGAACTCAACCCGATGGCTTTATTAACTATGTAAAAGGTGCTAATATTGCAGGCTTTATGAAGGTAGCTAGAGCAATGATGGCACAAGGAGTTGTTTAGTTACATGAAATGATTTCTCGCTTTTTATTTATAGCGTTTTTTATACTTACAAGCATTACCTTTCTTTATGCACAAGAGAAAGGTAATGCTTCTTATTATCACTCCAGATTCCACGGCAGACGAACAGCATCAGGAGTTAGATATCACAAAGACAGTATGACTTGTGCACATCGTACCTACCCTTTTGGTACACTTCTCTTAATTGAAAACACACAAAACAATAAAAAAGTAATAGTCAAGGTGATTGACAGAGGTCCATACTCCAAAAAGTTCACCATAGACCTTTCTCATAAAGCAGCCAAACAACTGGACTTTATTAAGCAGGGGTACGCTCCGGTAAAAATCACACCCTATAAGCCCATCCCTTTACTCTACGAATCGCTAGATGCTCCACTCTACTATCCCCATAAGAAAAACACCCCTTTCCCCAAGTCCATTAGAAATGAAGTAAAACAAAGAAGGAGAATAAAATAGAGTTTTCTTCAATAAAAATTATAACTTTGTTAATTATAAATCATAAATATTAACTTAATATGCTACAACCTGAACTCAAACCCAGACGCGATAAAATACGCGTACTGATGGCTCAACAGGATATAGATGCTGCATTAATTGCGTGCAACGTCAACTTAATATACACCTATGGAAGAGTGGTGAGTGGATACTTATATGTACCCTTACATTCACCGGCTCACCTTTTTATCAAAAGACCAAATAACATCAGAGGAGAACACGTTCACCCTATTCATAAACCGGAAGTCATTCCTTCCATTTTACAAGAAATAGGGTTAGAGTTCCCTAAAAAGATAATGTTGGAAGCAGATGACTTATCCTATACTGAATACAACCGATTAGCAAAGGTTTTTGAAGGAGCTGAAATTGTGAATGGATCACCCATTATTCGCAGTGCTCGCACCACAAAAACAAAGATAGAGATCGAAAAATTCAAACGAGGGGCCGCTCTTCACGCCAAGGCTTATGAAAAAATTCCATCTATTTACAAAGAAGGAATGACCGACTTGGAATTCTCCATTGAAGTGGAACGACTAATGCGACTAGAGGGTGCATTAGGTCTGTTTAGAACCAATGGCAGAGAAATGGAGATTTTTATGGGTAGCATATTAGCAGGAGACAATGCAATGGTACCTTCTTCTTACGATTTTGCGTTAGGTGGTGCCGGACTAGATCCTTCAATTCCGATTGGAGTTAGCAACACTCCCTTAAAAGAAGGACAAAGCATTATGGTAGATATGGGAGGAAACTTCAACGGTTACCATTCTGACATGACTCGTGTTTTTTCTGTTGGTAAACTTCCCGATGCAGCATATGCTGCACATCAAGCGTGCATTGATTTACAAGACAAAATAGCTGAAATGGCTAAACCGGGTGTAATCTGTGAGGACATTTATCAACTGGCTATTGACTTTATGGCGGATGCAGGCTATAGCAAGAACTTTATGGGATACGATCAACAAGTGAAATTCATTGGCCATGGCATTGGCTTAGAAATTAATGAGCTTCCTGTTCTTTGTCCTCGCAACCGTCAGGCTTTGGAACAAGACATGGTTTTTGCTTTAGAACCTAAAATTGTGCTTCCGGGAATTGGTGCAGTAGGTATAGAAAACTCATGGGTAGTAACCGGAGACAGCATAGAAAAAATAACACATTGCAAAGAGGAAATTATAGAACTCTCGTAATCGGTAGACAATAGATTGCATAAAAAAAGAGCCTTTGTGAAGGCTCTTTTTTTATACTCAATGTTCAAAATATTTTATTTTATAGGCTTTAACCCCATTTTCTTTGCTTTTTGAATCATATAGTCATAGGCTGCCTGATACTCATTGGGAATAACACCATCTAGTATGGCATCTTTAATGGAACTCTTCAAGGCTCCCACCTCACGTGACGGAGCTAAGCCAAAAGTATCCATAATTTCTTGTCCATCCACAGGAGGTTCAAAATTACGCACCTTGTCCTTTTCTTCTATATCTTTCAGCTTCTGACGAACCAATTGAAAGTTTTGGAGAAAGCGTTGCTTACGAACCAAACTCTTTGAGGTAATATCGGCTTCACAGAGTGTCATTAAATCATCAATATCATCTCCTGCTTCAAACAAGAGGCGACGTACCGCAGAATCTGTCACTTCATCATCGGCAATGGCCTGTGGACGCATATGTAAGCTCACCATTTTTTGCACATACTTCATCTTTTCATTCATCGGTAACTTCAACCTGCGGAACAACCGGGGAATCATTTTCTCTCCTATGAAATTGTGATTATGGAAGGTCCAGCCCAGCTTAGCATCCCAACGTTTGGTGGCTGGTTTAGCTATGTCGTGCAAAATGGCCGACCAACGCAACCATAGATTATCCGTTTTCTGACTGATGTTATCCAACACCTGCAAGGTGTGATAAAAATTATCTTTATGGCCTCTTCCATTACGGGTTTCTACACCTTGAAGTGCCACCAACTCGGGAAAAATCAGTTCCAACAGACCGGAACGTTCCAAATCGATAAACCCTTTGGAAGGTATAGGCGACAGAATAATTTTATTTAATTCTTCAATGATGCGTTCACCGGAAATAATGTGTATCCTTTCACAGTTTCTTTCTATGGACTGAAAGGTTTCTTCTTCTATGAAAAAGTTCAATTGGGTAGCAAATCGGATGCAACGCATCATACGCAACGGATCATCACTAAAGGTAATATCCGGATCTAGAGGGGTACGGATAATACCTTCTTTCAAATCATTAACCCCATTAAAGGGATCGACCAACTCGCCCAGTCGCTCTTTATTCAAACAAACAGCCAATGCATTGATGGTAAAATCTCTGCGATTCTGGTCATCGGACAACGTACCATCTTCTACAACTGGCTTGCGAGAATCCCGCTGATAAGACTCTTTGCGAGCCCCTACAAATTCTATTTCCCCTGATTTATATTTAACTTGTGCAGTTCCAAAATTCTTAAAATAGGACACCGTGGCACCTTCACCCAGCTTCTTGCTAAAAGCTTTGGCCATTGCTATCCCACTTCCCACCACCACCACATCAACATCGCTGGAGTGACGATTCAAAAGCAAATCGCGTACATAACCTCCTACAACGTAGCATTCAAGTTGTAACTCATCGGCTGTAGCGGTAATTTGTGGAAATAAACCCTGCTCAAAGTGTCTCTTTAATTCACTTCGGGTTAGCTCTATCATCTTTTACATATTAAGTTTTCACCTGCAAAGGTACAAAAAACTGATATTATTCTTATTTTTGCTCTAAGATAATCCCTTATAAATAAATTGGTATGAAAAAAACAGTTCTACTTTTAAGCATCATAGCCCTCTTAATGGCATGTGGAAAAAGTCACGATAAAAAAGCTCAATATAAACTAGATGCAGCTCAAAAGGCTTTTGAAACAGGTGATTTTAATCAGGCGAAATTGGAAATTGACAGCATCAAGATTTTGTACCCAAAAGCTTTTCAAGCCCGAAGAGCCGGCATTGCCCTGATGCAAGAGGTGGAACTAAAAGAACAGGAGGTTACACTGGCTTACTTAGACAGCATTGAAACTCTACGAACAGATCAACTGGATTCAATCAAAGGAAACTATACTTTTGAGAAAAACGAGGAGTATCAAGAAATAGGAAACTACTTTTGGCCTACACAAACCGTGGAACGAAATATTCATCGCACTTTCTTACGTTTCCAAGTGAATGAGCGTGGAGTTTTTACAATGACCTCTTTCTTTGTAAATACATATAATATAAACCATAATAGAATTAAAATTACAGCTCCTGATGGTAGTTTTGCAGAGACTCCGGTTAGTAGCGATACGTATCAAACAACAGATTTAGGAAAAAAAATTGAGCAAGCTGATTTTAAGTATGGTGAAGATGGGGACCTATTGAACTTTATTTATTTGAATGCAGATAAAACGTTACGTTTGGACTATCTAGGCGACAAATCGTTTTCTACCACACTCTTAGCTGCAGACAAAAAAGCATTGGTGGGTATCTATGAACTAGCACAAATTCTCCGTGATTTGGAACAGATAAGAGTAAATAAAGAAGAGGCTCATTTGAAAATCCGTTTTGTAAAACAAAAAATGGAGGAACGTCAAGCCAAAGAAGCAGAGGCTAACTCACAGAAATAAAGAACATTACTCTTTATAAACATAATCTTCTTTCAAGAACCAACGAGCAATGAAATCCCAGTTTTCGTGTAGCATTTGCTTACCATTGGGAATCGGTAGAGTAGCATCGGGCAACAACTGATGTTCCATAGCATATCTAAGAATAGGAAGTGGACATTTTTTGGGGGTTAAAAACAGCGTATGTGCTTTTTTTACTGCCAATTCCTCATTGTAAAGCTTATTCCTCTTGTCCTTAAAATATGGAGCAATATTTGCACCTACAATTAGTTTTGTATTATAAGAGAAAACTACAAATTGAGATGCGTCTTTGTACTGCAATAACTCTTCTACTACATCATAGGGTTCTTCTAAATCTAAAGAATCACCCAACTCCTGCTCAGACTTTTCATAAAGTGTTGCGTAATCTACCCGATCAAAAAAATTGAGTTCATTAGTGAAAATACGATTCAATTGACTGAACGATTCCACATACCCAATGGGATGTCCTTCATTTAACAACTTCAAGTAAGGTGTACCGATACCATCAAAATCGGACATGACGTTGTAGGATTTTTCAAAATAGTTCAATTCAGTCACCCAATCCACAGAATCTCCTTTACCTATGGGTGCATCCGGAAAGTTGGATTGAAGAATATCAAAAACAACTTCAGCAAAGAGAATAATTGCCTCATCCAAAGGATTAAACAGTTGTCCTTTTCCCTCAGAAACAGGACCGGAAATTAAACTCCAAGTCAAAAACAAAAGGTCTTCCAAATTAACTTTTCCCTGAGCATATTCCCTTGACACTTTATAGAAAGGCAAAGGCTTATTATATAATTCCTTATGGTGTTTCACAAAGCGACACCATCCTCCCTCACCTGTTACACAATCTTCCAGATAGACCGAAAAAAAAGCAGAGACAAACCCCAAGGCTTCTTGCTCAGAACCTTTAAACATCTTGGATTCCATAACAAAGGAATATAGCTGTTCTCCAACTTTTATATACCAATAATCGTGAGGATTAGGAAGATAACGATTGTGTAATAAAAACCAAGCTTGATATACAGCATCAGAAGGGTTCATAATGCAATCTTTTTCAAATTAGAGTTTCTTTAATGCTTGCTTAATGACCTGTTCAACAGTCAATCCGGAACTCTCTTTCAATATTTTATAAACTACTTTTTGAGAAGCGTGGGCAGCAAAACCCAACATCTTCAATGCAGCTATTGCTTCTTCTTGAATTTCAACATTCATTGTTTGTCCAACCACTCCTGCGGTTTTTTCTGTAGCAATACCTAAAGAGTCAATTTTATCTCTTAAGTCAACAATAATACGCTCTGCCGTTTTTCTTCCTACCCCTTTTACTGTAGTCAGCATGGATATGTTGCCACTTGCAATGGCCGAAGTAACCTCTTCGGGGCTTAATGTAGATAGAACCATACGAGCCGTATTTCCCCCTATGCCTGAAACCGTAATGAGCAACAAAAACAATTCACGTTCCGCCTTGGTGGAGAAACCAAAAAGAATGAAGGCATCTTCCCGAATAGCCTCATAGATAAATAGTTTCCCTTGTTTTTTTCCTTGTAAATCGGAAAAAGTATTTAATGAGATGTTGATATTATAACCTATCCCATAACTTTCTATAATGGCTGCTGCGGGAGAAAGCTCCACTATTTCTCCGGTAATATATTCAATCATTCGTATTCTGTTTAACTATGGATTTACCAGTAACTGAAATCACAGATCTATAAAAAGACTTTTTAAGGTCGTAAATAGTGTGAGATTTTAATTAGTTTTGTAACAAACTTAAGAAATATGTGTAACGAAACCAGCAAAAAGATGAAAAAAATAAGAGTCGCAATTATTGGATATGGTAACATTGGAAAATATGTACTTCAATCTTTAGAGTCTGCTCCCGATTTTGAAATTGCAGGAATTGTTCGTCGTGTAGTAAACAAAGAACAACCTCTTGAGCTTCAACCTTATTCAGTAGTGGCAAACAGCAAAGATTTAAAAGCCGTTGATGTAGCTATTCTATGCGTTCCAAGCAGACAAACGGCTGCTTATGCTCAAGAGTATTTAAAGCAAGGTATTCGTACAGTAGACAGTTTTGATATTCATTCACAAATTGCAGGCTTACGAAATGAACTTACGCCTATTGCTCAACAACACCAAGCGGCATCCATTATCTCTGCAGGATGGGACCCCGGAAGCGATTCCATTGTTAGGGCATTATTACAAGCCATTGCCCCCCAAGGTATTACTTATACTAATTTTGGACCGGGTATGAGTATGGGACATACAGTAGCAGTCAAAGCTATAGATGGAGTTAAAAAAGCTCTTTCAATGACTATACCAACAGGAACAGGAATTCACAGAAGAATGGTTTATGTGGAGTTAAACGAAGGAGCTTCTTTTGATGAAGTGGCACAAGCCATAAAAAATGATGATTATTTTATTCACGATGAAACACACGTAAAAGAGGTTGCAGATGTAAACGAACTCATTGATATGGGACACGGAGTCCATATTGTTCGTAAAGGAACTTCAGGAACTACACCCAATCAGCTTTTTGAGTTTAAAATGAAGATTAATAACCCTGCTTTAACAGCACAAGTATTGGTCTCATCGGCTCGTGCCGTAATGCGTCAACAACCGGGTGCTTATACACTGATAGAGATTCCATTAATTGACTTTCTACCAGGAGACAGAGATGAATGGATTCATAAATTGGTATAACCACTACATCTTGAAAAAACAAGACAAAAGATTACATTAAACCCTACGGGGGATGCAATCTTTTTTTATGCCTAGGTCATAAGGGTGGTCGGTCTAGGACAAAAGGGTCTTCGGTCCTAGACCGAGGGGTCTCCGGTCTAGGACCGACTTCAACCCCACTAGAGAGCAATAGAAATGCTTTTAGTAAAAAAACGAAGGAAAAACCGCTTTAGCGAATTTATTTTAACAAAAAAAAGAGCCTTAATAACAAGACTCCTCTTTTCCTTATTCGTTAGAATTTAATATCTATTTAATGTATGAAACTTTACCGGGATCACGAGGTTTTGCCTCGGGCCTTTGATTCTTATATCCCATGGCAATAGCTATGGAAAGCTCATGCGTTTCCGGTAACTCCAATTGAGAAAGGAGAGCCTCATCTTCCAATAAATAACGAGGCAAGCCACCTAAAACACAAGTACCAATATCCATTGCTTCAGCACTTAGCAATATGTTCTGAACCAATAAACCACAATCCATTTCACTCATTAAATTACCTTTTTCTCGTGCTACAAAAATAACAGTAGGTGCATTATAATAAATGGAGTAATCGGGGTTATCCATGGAAGAAAGATCTTTCTCCGGATTACTTTTTTTAGAGTGTGCCACAAAACCATTATTCATTTGTTGCAGCAAATCTTTGTTTTGCACCACCTTAACTTGCCAAGACTGTTTATTCATTGCACTGGGAGCATTAATGGCACAATTCATTATGACATCCATTTGCTCCTGTTTAATTTGTTCCGGCTTATATGCACGAATACTTCTACGACTTAAAATATTGTCGATAACAATCTGTTCTTTATTCACTTCAGAAGTCGACTGATCACTCTTCTGTCCACCTGAACAACTAGCCAGTCCTATGGCTACAAATAAAATTAGAATTATTTTTTTCATACTTTTGGATTATAATAATTAACAAACAACCTCAATAAATATACTGTTTTTTGAGACAAATCACGAATTTATTGGAGATATATTCAAGTTAAAAATTATAAGCAATACCTACCCCTATCATCTCTTTAAACTGAACTTTTGCACCTCCAACAGCCTTACCGTCCTTATCTATCTGTTTAATGTCATCATCATACTTCAACGTGGTTTGAATGGTAGCAGATAGGAATTTATTTACTTTTAGGCTGATTACATTTTCCCAATTCACATCCACATTACCAAAACTCTTATCATAAGCAGTAAAAAAATCGGCTTTAGAAATCAAATCTACGTTAGTCATTAACTTCATGGTAAGATTAGCCTTTAAGTAGGCACCAAACTCACCTCTAAACCTCTTTCCCGCATCTACACCAAAAGCACCGGCATCCGATAGGAAATCGTCTTGAACAAAGGTCATTTTACCTGTTATGGGTGACATAAAGAGGGAGAAATTACTTGTAGGTTTATAATCAACACCAATGGCAATGCTTGAATAAGCAGGAGCTAAAAATTTAGAGATATATTTCTCATCATCGGGATCTTTATACCCTTTATCAAATTGGGTTTTAAAGTCTGCTAATGTACTTAGGTACCATTTAGGAGCAAACTCATAACCAAACTTAGTAGATAACTCCAACTTATCTACACTCTTAACCCAACCATTCTTTTTAGTATAGGTGGTACCATAATCAGCAGCAAAATCATTATCCCACGCATATTTACCATATTTATAGTTTGCACTTAAATTGAGATAAATATTTCCGGCAACCGTATTATCCCCTCCTGAAGACCAATTCACTAAAGAGGTTTGAGAAGCATTTAATCCGGTTATACCTTTAATGGTCCATTTTTTAGGTTCAGCTTCTTCTTGAGCTACTACGTGTAAACTTATTAGCAATGTTGTAATTAATAAAACAGCTAGTTTCTTCATTTTTCTATTTTTAATACTTAATAAATTTCTGAAATAATTTCAAGCAGTTATATCAATAACCACTAAGTACATAAAACAGAACAAAGATAAAAAGGTTTACACTATTTTGTGTTGATTTGTTTTAAGTTTTCATAAACCCCTTTTAACCACTCAACATTATCGTGAGTAGAGATCTGAAAGTTTCCTGAAAAACGTTGCTTATTGATGGATTGTACCAAGACTAATTCATTGTTCACCACTAACCCCCATTGTGTCTCTTCAGAGTCAGTATTTTCATCCTTAAGCTTCTCTATCATCTCCCGTTTGAGTGCAATTAAGATGGCTGCATAACCAAACTTCTCGTGATTAACAAAACGCATAGTTTCTACATCGGACCAAAGAACAAGAGGTTTTGGCATTAAATGATAATAGGCCTCTTCCTGGCTGAGTTTCACCTCTACAGATCCTTCTTTTTCATTAATTAAATACCAGCCGGTATCTAAATTAACAGCTTTATTGGTTTTCGTTTTTATTTTATTTTGCTGAGCCTGAACAGAAAAAGCCAGCATTAAGCAAAGCAAAAAAGCACTATAGAATAAACGGTTCTTCATATCAAAAAAAGCGTGTTATTGAGTTGAAACTTCAACATATTGTAACTTAGCAGCAAACTCTAACTTAGGTAAATTCAGTTCTTCTTTGTAATGACTGGTCCAGTCTTCAACCAAAACTAAATTTTTCATCTCGGGTATAATGGCAGAACCGGGTAAATTAGGGTTAATAATATCTAGTGCAATATTATAATTCAACTCTATCTTCTTCCCTTTCTTGTCATAGCTCATTGTTAAACCTTTCTGGTCTACCTCAAAAGAACCTTTCCATAACTCTGTAGGATTTGGTTTATCGTAAACCACTAAGTTGCCTCTATTTTCATCTCTATAAATCAACTTAAATCCTCCTAGTTTTTCAACAGGAAAAGTTTTTTCCGCCAACAACTCTTTTATTTCTTTCTGTATTTTCTCATCATTTATGCGAACCTGATCTTCAAATCCATTGACTTGTAGAAAAACTTCTTTTTCAGAGAGAATAACATATAGCCCGGCAACTTGCCCTTTTCCATCTCGGACCACAACATTTAAATCGCCTATTTTTTCTCTTCCCACCAAAATCAGTTTATTATCCACAATTTTAGCTTCAAGTAAATTCTCTTCTCCTACAAGGACCTCATAAGAGCCTTCTCCTGAGACTATATCCACACTAGCTACACCTTCGGGATAAACCTCCACCACTTTTTTCCCTAGCTTTAAAGGAATTAAATCTTTGCTGCTACTACCACACCCAACAGTTAGAGTTAACACTAAAAACAGACTCGTGAGGAGTAACCCATATCTTTTTATATTTTTCATTTTCATTCGTTTTAGATTATAAATTAGTGGTTCAGAAACACATAAACCTATTTTTTTAATCTATTTCTCTCAAAAATACCTTTTTTACTTATCATACACTATAAAAAAGCATTTTTCCTCTTTCTTTTTAACAATATTGATGTTTTAGGACTAAATGGCTAAAAAGAAAAAGCAAAAAACTATTTCAGTTCCATTTCTTTTTTCCTCTCTATAAAATTCGTATTTTTAGTAAGCAGCATCACACTGACAAAATAAAATAATTATACTTTAACAGTTAACGCAATTAGTAAGATATGAAAACAGTAAAGAAAACAATCATAGTTAACTACGGAGATGAAAAAATTGGTAAGTCAACATCTATCCGAGGGGTATATAATGAATTGCAAAGAAAGTATGATCTCAAGAATCTGCGTGAGGTTATACGGGGAAAAATGCCGGACAGCGACATTAGTGCTTTATTTGAAATTGATGGAGTGAAGTTTGGTTTGGAAAGTCAGGGTGAACCCGATTCCCGAATCTTTGAATCACTACAGGAGTTTATAGAAGAAGAGTGCGATATCATCATTGTTTCTTGTAGAACAGAAGGAGTTGTGATGCAGACCATTGAAGATTTGAAAGATAAAGGATATCGCATCATTTGGACACAGAATTACCTCTGTCACGATTGTGGTAAAGCATTAAATTTACTCAATACACTCTACATTTTAAACATCATTGTTATGATTCACTACATACTAAATGGAGATTTATAACAGATAAAAGCTAGGGGGGATTTTAATAAAATCTCCTCATTTTTTTATCATTTTTATGGTTACTACAAGGGAATAATGTATATTTGCCTAAATACATTAATCAAGGGGTGCTGTAAAAAGCTGAGATTATACCCTTAAAACCTGATTCGGATAATGCCGACGTAGGAATGACGAACCACTTTATAGCTACATACCTTGATTGTATTTGAAACAAGAACGGGTATGTATTTTTGTTTTAAACAGGCAATAGATACTTGCACAAACAATAACACTTTAGTTGAAACCCATTGGTTCTTGTTAAACTATTAATTTTAACATTGTGTTTTATGACTGTTTACTTAAACGAGAAACCTTTTTCGGTAGCTAAAGAAACCACACTCTTCGATTTTTTAAGCGAGCAAAAAGTCCCCAATCAAGGAATAGCTGTAGCCATAGATCAACGGGTTATTCCTAGAAATCAATGGAAGTCAACCCTACTGAGTGATCAATTAAAAATACTCTTGATTCACGCTGTTTCAGGAGGTTGAGGCATGCAGTTAATTATCATTACCACTGATACATTCTTTGATCAGGAGGCAGAAGCGATTAATGCTTTGTGCAGTGAAGGAGTACAGACTTTACATATCAGGAAGCCCCAAAGCACCAAAGACCAGCTGGAGTTACTGTTAAAACAGATTAATCCGATTTTTATGAATCGATTGGTTCTTCACGATCATTTCGACTTAGTTCAACAATTTGGATTGAAGGGTTATCACCTGAATAGACGAAACAAAGTGGTACAAGAGAAAGCAGATAAATCAGTCAGTGCATCTTGTCACTCATTTAAGGAACTACAAACTAAAGCCACTTGCGACTACCTGTTTTTAAGTCCCATATTTAACAGTCTGTCCAAACCGGGATATCAGCAAGCTTTCTCTGAAAAAGAGCTATTTCAGGCAAAAGAAGATCAATGGATTAATAAAAAAGTCTATGCTTTAGGAGGCATTACTCCTTCAAACATTCCTCTACTTAAAACTTATGGCTTTGGAGGAGTGGTAGTCTTAGGCTTTCTCTGGGGAAACCTCATAGAAAACAGGGATTTAACAGGCTTAATTAAACGATTAAGAGAATTACAAAAAGCAATAGAAAGTATATGAAAGGACTTTTATTTATATCGCATCAAACCCTAAAATACTCTACTCTTGAATCAATAGAGATAGCGCTAAAGGGAGGATGCAAGCACATTCAACTAAGAATGAAAGAGGCAACAACTAAAGACATTCTGTTGACTGGTCAAAAAGCACTTCACCTTTGTAAGCAATACAAGGCAAAACTTTATATAGATGACCATATTGAGGTGTGTAAAACATTACAAGCCGATGGAGTACATCTAGGCAAAAACGACTCCCCACCTTCGGAGGCTCGTCGCATCTTAGGCGATACCTATTGCATAGGAGGAACAGCAAATACGTGGGATGATATTCTCTACCTAAAAAAGGAAGGAGTTGATTACATTGGGCTAGGTCCCTATAACTTTACCACAACAAAAAAAGGATTGTCGGCTATTCTAGGAATAAAAGGGTATCAAGAACTTCTTTCGCTTAGCCATAAGAATCATCTGGACATCCCCATTTTAGCTATTGGAGGTATTACTTCGGAAGATATTCCTTTGCTACTTAAAACAGGAGTTTCCGGAATTGCACTCTCCTCTACTATTCTTAAAGCAGAACATCCCATAGAAGAAACTAAAAAAATCATAGAAATTATACAAAACAACAATTATGAAACCATTAAAAATTGGAGATAAGACCTTTCATTCTCGCTTATTTCTAGGAACAGGTAAATTTGGATCGAACGAAATTATGGGAGACGCTATTGTAGCCTCTCAAACAGAACTGGTAACAGCAGCTATGAAGCGTTTGGATTTGAAAACGGGCACAGACGATATGTTGGAGCAAATAAATAAACCGGGGGTACAACTACTTCCCAATACTTCGGGAGTTAGAAATGCAAAAGAGGCTATTTTTGCTGCACAGATGGCTAGAGAGGCCTTTCAAACAAACTGGTTAAAGCTGGAAATTCACCCCGATCCCAAATATCTACTTCCCGACCCCATAGAAACATTGAAAGCAACAGAAGAATTGGCTAAAATGGGATTTATTATTCTCCCTTATATACAAGCTGATCCTGTTCTTTGCAAGCGATTGGAATCTGCAGGTGCTTCAGCTGTTATGCCTTTAGGGGCACCCATTGGCACAAACAAAGGATTATTAACCCGGGATTTCTTGGAAATTATCATTGAACAAAGCAATCTGCCTGTAATTGTAGATGCCGGAATAGGTGCACCATCACACGCTGCCGAAGCAATGGAAATGGGTGCTGATGCTGTACTTGTCAATACAGCAATTGCAGTAGCAGGAGACCCTGTTAAAATGGCAGAAGCTTTTAGGTTGAGTGTAATAAGTGGAAGAATGGCTTACGAGGCCAAACTAGGTGAAGTGAGTCAGTCGGCTCAAGCAAGTAGTCCATTAACTGCATTTTTGGACTAGCCTATTTTTTTCTTTTTATTAAACTATGCCTACAGAATTAGCTTAGGCAACTTCCATAAGCAGAGATTCTGATATGCAACAAAAACTTAAACAATGGATTTTAACGATATAGTTGATTCATACAATTGGGAAGAGATTACACAGAAAATCAATAAAGTTACCCCCCAACAAGTAATCAACGCACTACAAAAAGAACATTTAGATGTAGATGATTTTATGGCTTTAATCTCACCTACAGCAACTCCTTACATAGAACAAATGGCTCAACGCAGTCGTCATTTAACACAACAGCGTTTTGGGAAAACCATTCAGTTTTATGTTCCACTCTACCTAACCAACTCTTGTATTAATCATTGTGTGTATTGCGGTTTCAATCATAAAAACAACATAAAGCGAATCATTCTGACGGATGAGCAGATTTTACAAGAAGTAAAAGCCATTAAGAGAATGGGAGATTTTCAGCACATCCTGTTAGTAACAGGAGAAAATCCCAAAGAGGCAGGAGTAGATTATATTGAAAATGCCATCCGATTGGTAAAACCTTATTTCTCCTCAATATCCATAGAGGTACAACCTCTGAAAGAGGAAGAATATCTGCGTTTAACCCAAGCAGGGCTCAATGCTGTCTATTGTTACCAAGAGACATACAACAAACAAAGATACCCTATATATCACCCCAAAGGTATGAAATCTAAATTCAGCTGGAGAGTCAACTCGTTTGACAGAATGGGGAGAGCCGGATTGCATAAAATGGGATTGGGCATATTAATAGGACTGGAAGACTGGCGTACCGATGTAACTTTAATGGCTACTCATTTACGTTATCTTCAAAAACACTATTGGCAAACCAAATATTCTGTATCTTTTCCCCGCATTCGTCCTCACTGTGGTGATGCTTTTCAACCCAACGTGGTAATGAACGACAAAGAGTTAGCTCAATTAATATTTGCGTTTCGAATTTTTGATCCTGATTTGGAAATCACTTTATCTACTCGTGAGGATAAAAATTTCAGAGATCATATGACCACACTAGGTATTACTTCATTAAGTGCAGGTTCCAAGACCGATCCGGGAGGTTACGAAGTGTACAAGCACGAGCTGGAACAATTCGTTATTAATGATGGTCGTACTCCCGACGAGGTGCTAAATGCAGTGGAATCACAAGGCTATGAAGTGGTATGGAAAGATTGGGATTTAACTTTACAATAAACTGATGGATAGATACAACCGCAATCTGTTAATTGAGGGGATTGGTTCAGAAGGGCAAAAAGCGCTGAATAAAGCTAAGGTTTTAGTAGTAGGTGCTGGAGGACTAGGTTCTCCTTGCCTACTCTATCTTACCTCTGCAGGTATTGGAACTATTGGTATTGTTGAGCACGACACAGTTGATATCAGCAATCTACAAAGACAAATTTTATATTCAGAAAAGGATATTGGTTTCCCTAAAATTGATGGAGCAAAGGACAGGTTGGAATCTTTAAATAGTGAAATAAAAATCCAACTTCACCCGTATAGATTAACTTCTTTGAATGCCAAAGAACTATTCAACACCTATGATTTCATTGTGGATTGTTCTGATAATTTTGAAACTAAATACCTCATCAATGACACCTGTGTTGACCTAAAGAAACCGTTCTCCTTTGGCACAGTAATCGCTATGCAGGGACAGGTATTTACATACATACCGGGAAGTAACTCTTTAAGAACTATTTTTGGGGCACCACCTCCAATTAACGAGCAAGTGAAAGCCTCTCAAATTGGTATACTAGGAGCTATGAGTGGGGTTATAGGTAGCATACAAGCTACAGAAGTAATAAAATACTTTACGGAATTAGGAGAATTGTTAGTCAATCAACTGCTACTTATTAATGGTTTGGATTTTACCTTTCAAACACTAAAACTATAAATGTTCTCTTCATAGAACCTTCTTATTTGGTATGAAAGAAGTATCTTTGGTGCCCTATAATCAGTAGATAATTAAACACATCACAATGGTGAATACAGACCATAAGAAACGAAAGAGTAGAAAATCCGCAGGGAAATGGCATAAGTGGATGGGGTTATTCATCACATTCTTTGTCCTTGTATTTGCTATATCCGGTGTTTTTCTTAATCATAGAAAAGCTCTTTCTTCTTTCGATATTCCCCGAAGCTGGCTTCCTAAAAGTTATCAGTATGCTGATTGGAACTTGGCATCGATCAAAGGAAGCCTCTCTATTGCTCCTGATTCTATTTTACTTTTTGGTGGAAGTGGCATTTGGTTAACAGATTCCACTTTATCCTCTTTCTTGCCGTTTACTCCAGGAATCAAAAAAGGGGCAGATAATAGAATAACTAATAACATCATAAAAACCGCCTCGGGAGAACTATATGCTATAACCAGCTTTGATTTGTACTCGTACGACAAGACTTCTCAATCTTGGATTAACCAAACTCAACTCATAGATACAAAGGAACGGCTTACTGACTTAGCAAGCCATAACGACACCTTGGTCGTATTGAGTCGCTCTCACGCTTATATAGCAACATCACCCTATAGTAATTTTGAAAAAATAGTTCTTAAAGGACCTAAAGGAGTGCAACCTAAAGTTTCTCTTTTCAAAACATTCTGGACACTTCATAGTGGAGAACTATTCGGCATGACAGGCCGAATTATCGTTGACTTCTTAGGAATTATCACCCTAATTCTTTGCTTAACAGGCTTATTACTTTTTTTTATGCCGAAACTAATTAGAAGAAGGAGAAGAAATAAAAAAAACACATTTAATTTTATTCGCTTATTCAAAAACTCCCTTAGCTGGCATAACAACCTAGGCTTCTATCTTTTCTCTCTTCTCTTAATTCTTTGTCTATCGGGAATGTTTCTTCGTCCTCCCCTATTAATTGCCATAATCAAAGCCAAGCACTCCCCTCTACCGCTTACAACACAAGACAAAACAAATCTGTGGAAAGACAAGCTCCGTTGCATTCGCTATGATGAATCTACTCAAGATTGGGTTGTATATACATCTGATGGTTTTTTTAGCTATAGCCACATAAAAGATATTCCTTTGGTCATTAAAAAAACACCACCAATAAGCGTTATGGGACTGGAGGTTTTTCACCCTCAAGATTCCACACAATGGATTGTAGGTTCGTTCAGTGGGCTCTATTATTGGAATAGAATAACAGGAGAGAGCTACGATTATTTTACAGGAGAACTGCCTCAACCACCTAAAATGGGACCACCCGTAATATCCACCCCAATAAGCGGTTTCTCTTCTGACTTCAACGAGTCGATAGTTTTTAATTACTTCAATGGCGTTTCAAAAAAAGGTTTCTTTCCGGAAATGCCTCAACAAATACAGCAGGGCAGAATATCTTTGTGGCATTTAAGTCTTGAAGCACATACTGGTCGCATTTACACTTTCCTTCCTGAACTAGTCATTACGTTATATCCTTTCATCTCAGGAATTCTACTATTGATTGTTCTCATTTCAGGATATCTGGTTTATAAAAGAAGATACAAAAGATAGTACATCTTTGATGGAAAATCCTCTAGAAAGACAAACCTTTCTAGAGGATAAATAAATCATATTAGCCGAATAAACTGTAACGTTTATTTGGGGCTAGTCATAGTAAGAATACCAGAAGTCTATTTTATTATAACTCAATTTTCGCAACTGGGGTGAAAATGTATTCACTTGAAGAAGTTGATCGAACTCCTATTCTTGCAAATATATAACCAGCATTCTTTAAGTTATCAGGAATCTTAGCAACTATAGTTCCTTTTTTATCAACGTCCCATTTAGATACATCTAATTCTTCTACTTCATCATATTTAATGTTATCTGTTAAAATAGATTTACTTAAATACAAGTTTACTGAATGAATCTTTGCAGTACTTACAATTTTTTCAACATCAAAAGTTGTTGTTATAGATCCTTGATTTACTGAAAAAGTTTCATTCTTAATTATAAAATAAGGATTCACATGAACATCTAAATTTGTGTTTCCTTTAACATCGATGAAAATAGTATCATTTGATTGAGACTCCCATGGAGCACCGGCTAAACGCACTAATTTATATTGTCCAGCAAATAACGAGGCAGAATAAGTACCATCCTGTGCAATGTGTACAGGAATCTTTGAGTATAATTCATAACCGTCTTGCCAAAGTTCTAATTGTGTTCCATTAGTCCTTACTCCAACAGCTTCACCCTCATAAACAACTTTACCTGATAATATTGCATTTGGAGCATCATAGTTATCATGTTCGCAACTAATTAAGACAAAAAAGGAGAGTGTAATTATAATAAATATTTTTACTTTCATATTTTCTATTTATTAATGGAATGGGTTTTTAATAATTTTAGGATTATTATCTAAAACAGCCTGATCAATGGATGAATAATAATTAGCCATTCTAAAGTAACGGGGTTTCTTGAATCGTGTGGGACGCACTCGAACAAATATATACTTACCATCATCTGCATGACCAGGTCTATATATTCTATATGGATATAGTCCATGGATTACAGCATTTTTATCTGAATCTTGACCATTCCATACTTGATCCGCTATTCTCCATCGCTTCAAGTCAAAATAACGATGATCTTCAAAAGCTAGTTCAACTCTTCTTTCTTTTTGAATAATTTCTAGGGTTAAATTTTGAATACTATTTGCAGGGAAACCTCCATGAACTTCCCTTAGAGTATTAATATAGTTTTTTGCTTCAGGTAAATCTAACTCAAAAGCAGCCTCAGTGGCATTTAAGTATATCTCTCCTAAACGAAACCATGGCCACCAATTAGAAGCTAAACTTGGCCTAACTCCATCTTGTGGTGTTTCACTAACAAATTTACGAATATAGAAGCCAGTGTTGCTAACATATTGATCATTATCCCTAGGCCCATCCGAACCTGTAAATGTTATACCTACTCCAGGATAAACAGAGCCCAAATCTCCCACTTTAAACACATATTCCCCATCTTCCCATGTTACAACACCTGCTTGAATATCGATAGGCTGAGATCGGAATGTACTTCCTGCATAAACTATTGTTCCATATAATCTAGCATCTTTATTCGCAAAAATATCTTCTATATTATCATAAACTATATAATTGCCTTCAGAATCTTTATCTTTAAGCACTCCTTTACTGCCATCTAAATAATCAAAACTTTCAACTAAGCTTAGTGAAGGTGATAGGATTGAAGAACCTTCAATATCAACCCTAAAACTTCTTGGAACATTATCATATGTAAAACCATGAACTTTTCCAGTCATGAAATCTTTGGCAAAGATCATTTCTTTAACACTCTTATCCATAAATAAGTTATAAAAATGTTCACCTTTCTTACCTCCAGTAGGATTATAAAGCTCATAATTAGGATTTGCTATTATGGCTTTTGATGCATCTAATGATTTCTGATAATATTCATTGGCTCTAGAAGCAGGTATTCCAACTTCACCTCCAGCAGTTGTTATAGGTAAACTCATCAAACTATTATATTTTGCAATTGATCCAGCATAAAGCATAGCTCTACTTTGTAAGGCTAGTGCTATATATTTATTTGCTCTTGTCTTACTTTTTATAGTGGTATACGCATCTATAGTACTAAAATTTTGCTGTATATCTTCTAGCTCCTGATAGATAAAATCATAAATTTCAGATTCTTTTGAACGAGGTATTTGCAATGAAGAAGGATCTCCACTTCCATCATAATTTAATTGTGTAGTAACCAAAGGTACTCCTCCCATTCTTCTTACTAATTCAAAATACACATATGCTCTAATAAATCTAAGTTCTGCATTAAATTGTTTTTTCTGCTCATCTAATATTTTATCACTATAACTATCCATATTTTCAAGAGTGAGATTAATATCTTTAATAAGCTCATAATCCCAATATCTGGCATAATCATCATTGTAATTCATATCATTGTGCCAATTTTGATCCACATGGCCAGACCACATAGCATCATCAAATTCAGAACTAGTTCCTGTATCAAATATTCCTGCTAATTTAGGTATTCTGTCATAATAGTTTGCAAGTAACCCTTTTATCATATTTGCATCATTCCAAAGTTGCCCATCGGTAAGCCTGTCCTTAGGATCTCTCTGTAGCCAGCTGTCTTCATCACAACTCATAAATGTACTTAATACAACAATTAATACAGAGAAAAACCAATATTTATTTTTCATAATCTTAATTATTAAAACGTTAAATTAAAACCTAACATTATAGTGCGTTGTTGTGGGTACACAACAGCAGCTCTAGCCTCAATTTCCGGATCAATACCATAATCTTTAACATTATCAATTGTAAACACATTTGAAGCACTAATATAAACTCGTAATCTATTTATATGTGCACGTGATATAATTTGTTTAGGTAAAGAGTATCCTACCTCTAAATTCTTCAACCGAAAATAACGAACATCATGTAGCCAAAAATCACTATTTTTCCCATTGTTTTCACTGGTTCCTTTTCTTATAGCAGGATACTTTCCAGGAATCCATTCGCTATTGGGATCATAAGGATCAGCACGATGCCATCTATCGGCAAGAATATAGTCTGGTGAAGTTCCTCCAGCATGGTAAGGATTTCTCAACTCATAATCTTGACACCACGATTGCATTCCTCCTCCAGAAAAATCAAGATTTAAATCAATGCCTCTCCATTGTAGACCAATATTTCCACCGTAGCTTATCATAGGAGACCAATTTGTAGGATATCCAATAGGCCTTTCATCTAAACTATTAATGATACCATCACCATTAACATCTTTATATTTAATATCTCCTGGCAATTGAGTTCTATTGTTTTGACCATCATTATTAATAGGATAGTTGCGAATTTCTTCTTCAGACTCAAATCGCCCAATAGCCTGGTATCCCCACCAAATACCACCCCATCTATTTTCTATAGATTTTCTATATTTATCCCACGAATTTCCAAAACGAGGTTTATAGGTTTCCAAATTTCTAAAACGAGAATAAGTGAAGTTCACACCAATATTATAGTCTAACTCACCAATCCTATCTCCATAAGTTATCATTCCTTCAGCTCCCCTATATTCATCTTTATTTAAATTTTCATTAGGCAGCTTATACCCTACTTCACTAGGTAAAAGAACATCATAACGTGCTGCTGGTCTTCCTGTTACCTTCTTTTTGAAGAAATCAGCGGTTACTGATAATCTACTATCAAAAAACTTCATATCAACACCTAAATTATAGGTCGTATTTTTCTCCCAAGATAAATTAGTTACAGGTCTTGCCCCAGGTCTAATTCCAATAACATACTCTCCATCTAATACAGCACTTCCACTATTAAAATTATAGCCTGATAAATACCCAAACATTGATACACCAGCCTCGCTACCTGTTTGACCAATGGAAGCTCTTAATTTAAGATCATTCACAACACTCTTTAATTTACTAAAGAATAATTCGTCAGAAACTCTCCATCCCACAGAAGCTCCCGGGAAAAACCCCCAACGCTTACCTGGTGCATATAAATAAGAAGCATCATAACGCCCTAGTAGCTCTAACATATATTTATCTTTATAACTATAGTTAATTCTAGCAATATAACCAGATCTAGCTTGATATCTCCATTGATCACCATAGTCTGTTAGTTCTGCTAAAGTCTTAAAGGGTATATAGTTATTTGTAGGTGCAGAATTAGAATATCTATTTGAAAAATCATAATCAGACCTTTCATATGCTAATACTGCAGAAAGACTATGATCTTTAAACTCCTTTTGATAATTTAATTGAAATTGACTATATCGTGAAACCGCATCAGATTGCTCTTCAAGTCTCCATCTTGCGCTTTGACCTCCACCAAGATTATATATATCATTAACATCATCATACGTATAAAAATCATAAGAGTACTGAAATCCATCAAAATCAAGATGTGTGTAATTATATGAATATGTAAATTTAGCAGATAAGCCAAAATCAAACTTGTACTCAGCGAACAAATTCACATTCATATTTTTTGTATAATTATCTTTATATCCTGCAATATCTCGACTAAATAATGCTGGATTTAAATCTGGTCTATTAGGCAACAGATTCATGTATTCAGGATTATCATTAGCATAAGGTCCATGAGTAGGTAAACTGCTAAAAACAGACAATATTGAAGCAAAATAACCATCACCACCAGGTAGTCCAACATCCCGAGTTTCCTCTAGTCTACCACTTACTTGAGTTCCAATAGTTAATCCTTTAAAAACGTTGCTTTCTATATTTGCCTGAAAGTTTGTTCTGTTATAATCAAAATCTTTCATCATAGCCTCTTGATAAGTTCGTGAAAGAGATATATAATAATTAGTTTTTTCTGAACCTCCCGAAATATTTGCATTAATATTATATTGAGGAACATTATTTCTCATTATAATATCAAAATAATCATAATTTTTATAACCAGGTTCTACCCCTGCTTCCCATTTTGCCAATTCCTCAGGTGAATAGAGTGCTGATGGATCTTTTCCTGCATTTTGTTCAGCCTCAACTAGTCCTCTCACATATTGTCCAGCAGTAGCTAATTTTGGAAAACGAGTAAGATTCTGCCAACCATAATATCCATTTATATTAATTTTAGCATTTTCTCCTTTTTTTCCTTTCTTTGTAGTCACTAAAACCACACCATTAGCTGCACGCAAACCATAAATAGCAGCTGAAGCATCTTTTAGGATTGAAATACTCTCTATATCCTCCATACTTAAAGCATTAAATGCATCCTCTCCGGAAACATCTGATCTTCCAACCCAATTACGACTAGCATTACCGCCATATGGTATCCCATCAATTACATATAATGGTTTCCCCATATTACGAATTTCTATATTTACACCTCTACCTGGTCGAGAATCGATAGCTCGCGTTGAAATTCCCGCCATTTTTCCAGTTAAAGCTCCGGCTGTTGTAGTAGAAGAAGACCTCATCAAGTCCTCTGAGGTCACATTACTTACAGCTGTAGTAACTTTCCTCATAGATTGAGTAGCATAACCCACAACGATTAATTCATCTAACTCTTTAAGACTCTCCTGTAACTTAATTTCTAAATAGCTTTCTCCTTTAAGTTGAATCTTTTGGGTCTCATAACCAACATAAGAAATTTCCAGTTTAGCATTGACTGGTACAGATACTGAAAACTCCCCTTCAATATTTGTTATGGTCCCATTACTTGTACTCTCCTCAATAATAGAAACACCTATTAAAGGTTCTCCTGTAAGCTGATCAACTATTTTTCCTGTAATAATTTGAGTTTGTGCTAACACCGTAGTGAAGCTCAAACAGAAACAAATGGTCAAGAAAAACAACTTTCTCTTAATAAAAGCAAAAAAAATCCTCATTTGTCTTTTGTCTTTCATAGTGTTTGAAATTATTAAATAAAACAATAAATAAGTTATAATATAATTTATTTAGCTTTTACACGTAAATACATTATAAAAATCACTGATGTTTATGAAAAAGCGACAGTAATTATATTTCCTTAAGATATACGAGTGTAAAGATAACACTTTAAAATTATATTCAAAGTATTTAGTAAAATACATGCATATGTTAAACAACATAAAAAACCCTCCTTCCTGAACTAGTCATTACGTTATATCCTTTCATCTCAGGAATTCTACTATTGATTGTTCTCATTTCAGGATATCTGGTTTATAAAAGAAGATACAAAAGATAGTACATCTTTGATGGAAAGAAATATCAGAAGTCAGATGAAATCAAATATTCTTTATCTATTTTTGTTTATATTCACAACAGAATAGGTCTGAAAGAGTTTGCACTACCTATATTGGGTCAATAATAGAGTTTTAATGAATAAATTTAGAATTGTTATATCCTTATTTGTATTAATTATTGGGTTTATAAATCCACTTTCTGCTCAAAGCTTAGAGGGCAGAATTGTTGACCAAAATGAAAACCCAATTTTAGGTAGTTTGGTGCTTATTAAAGAAACCTATCAAGGTGTTGCGTGTAACGAAAATGGAGAATTTCAAATTAATCTTTACCCGGGAACCTATACGGTGGATTTCCGCTCATTGGGATATAAAACACAAACCAAAAAGATAACCATTCAAGAGGGAGAGGTTCGCACTGAGTTTTTAGAACTAGAGGAGAACCCTATTGTGCTGGAAGAAGTGGTTGTGATAGGTAAAGAAGACCCTGCATATGAAATCATACGTCAAGCCATAAAAAAAGCACCCTATCATCAAAACATCATCAAAGAATACGTAGCCGAGTGTTACATCAAAGGGAACTTGGAATTAACCAAAATCAGTAAAATTGTTGATCAGATGGTAAATATTGATGGAGCTCGTCCTTCTGACTTCAAAAACCAACTATTTGTACAAGAGTCTTTCAGTGAAATTAAATACCAAGCCCCCGATCAGTACGACCAAACGGTAAAAGCATTTTCAAGTACCATACCGGATAATTTCAATCCTAAACACGTAATTCCTTTAGCTATTAGCTCCTTATATCTTCCTCGATTTAACATCCACATATCACCATTAAATCCTAAAGCTTTCACTTATTACCGCTTTCAATACGAAGGATATACAGAAGAAAACAAAGAGGTTGTGAATAAAATAAAAGTAATTCCTAAGATGAATGACCCGGAATTACTTGAAGGCTATCTATACATTGCAGATGAGTCGTGGGACATTCGTCACGCTGACCTCCAATCCAATGTGCTAGGCATTAAACAACACGTCAACATTAATTATGATAAATTAGGCGATATAGCTTATATGCCAACCACTTTTAGCAATAAAATGCAAGGAAATGTGTTAGGCACCCAGGGGTATTTCAATTATTATGCCTCCATCAAGTATTTGGATTTTACTAAAAATGACTCCATTGACTATGACCAAAAAAGGTCGATAGTTATTACTCCTCAAAACCTCAAAAAAAGCCTAGAGATTAAAGTTGATGATTTTTACCGAATTAGTAGTGATTCTTTAGCAACACGGAGAGATTCTCTTTTTTGGAAAGACATCAGGAATACTCCTTTAAGTCTTCCTGAAGAGCATAGTTATGAAACTAGAGATTCCATTCAACATCATTTTGATCAAGTCAGGGATAATCCCAAAAATGCAAACTTCAAACCCATCGATTTAATATTTGGTGGCAGAATTGGAGGAGACTCAACTTTTGTGACCTTTACCCACGGAGGTATACCGGGAATTCTAAGAGATTATAATTTTGTTGATGGCTATGGTTTAGGTTATAAGTTTTCTCTCTCAAAGAAGATGAAAGCAAAGAACAAACTGACGCTAACTCCGGAAATTTATTATACAACAGAAAGAAATAGTTGGGTTTGGAAAACGGATATTGAATACACTTATTCTCCGCTTAGGCTAGGAAAAGTAATATTTTCTGCGGGTAACTCTACAACTGATTACAATCCGGTGGGTGTCAACAGACAGGATAATGCCATGAGTTCTTACCTCTGGGGACAAAACAAAAGTATGTTCTATAGAAATAAATTCGCACAGATAACCAATCATATTGATTTAACTCATGCCCTGCAGTTATCCACACAAATGAAATGGAGTAAGCGTTCCACACTCCATAACAATAGAATTTTCAGCATCTTTGGTGCAGAAAGAAAAGCCAAAGCTAACTTTGAAGATAGTAGTTATCCTGATTTATTATCGTACACCCTTCGTTTACAATACACTCCTAAATATTATTATGCCATCCTGGGAGGACAGAAAAGATACATTTACGCTAGTTACCCAACCTTTGGAATCAGTTACTCAGAAGGATTTTCCTCTTTAGGAAAAAGTAATTCACGTTTCAGAAAAATAGAAGGAACAATTGAACACGAATTAAAAACCGATTTATTCTCTACCTTAACTTATAAAGTTAATGGGGGGACTTTTATAGGGAATAAAAACAGAATGAATTTTGCAGACTATAAGCATTTCGATGCTTCGGGAGATTATATACTTATTGCAAAATCACCTCTTAACTCTTTAATGCTTATTGACCCTTATATAGCATCTACAAATAGATATTGGCTATACTCTCATATCAATTATCGGAGTAAATACATTCTGTTAACACGAATTCCTTTTTTACAAGGGAAATTCTTAAATGAAGCCGTTCATTTGAAGTATCTTTTTACGCCTAACCGAAGAAATTATATAGAGGTAGGTTATACAATTGACATTCTCAAAGCATTATCAGTTGGAGCACATTGGGGATTTAACAACTTCCAATCCGACAATTTTAATGCTAAGGTTACAATAGACTTCAACTTCTTTAAATCATTCAAGTAGCAGTATTGCTGAATAGTATCACGACTATCTTTCCCGGAATTTATTTTTAATCCATCATTCTTTTACACCTTTACATTTACAATACATAGTGCATTTAACATAACTATTTCCCCTTAAATTGAACAGAGTTCAGAGGAAGAAAAATGCCCCAAAGAGTTGTTTCTCTTATAGTTTCAACACCCCCCTTTTTAAGACTTATGAATGGGGTGTTTATCGGTCTAGGACCGAAGGCCTGTCGGTCTAGGACTGAAGGGTGCT
>CAZOVL010000013.1:0-48157 GCA_964583185.1 uncultured Bacteroides sp.
GATTAAAATTCACCTGTGAAGGTAAATTTAATAAATTATACCGAATTTGAGTGATTCCTTTGTTTAAATCTTTGGTTAAATTTCCATTGGCATCGTAGGTATACTCGATGCTGCTTCCCTTCACATCCCTAAAGTTCCTAGAGAAGAGCGTAGGATCTGGTGCACTGTCATCGGCTTTTATCAACTGATTCCCTTTATAACTAAGGGTAAGGTTATCCATCACTCTGTATCCTGTTCTACTTGTGTTTCCCTGGCGAATCAACGTAAGTATGTTTTCCTATTTATCGTAAGTATAACTGGTATTGAAATTACTCTTTCTCACTTCACCCTCCAAGTAGAAAGCCTCCTTGAGTCGGGAGAGGTTGTCGTAGGTAAAATCATACCCTCTTTGTTTTTCATTATCAGTAGCCTTCCACTCCATGGAGGAAATGTTACCGCTATAGCTCGCCTTGTTTGTCTTACCAGAGTTGCTATCGGCATAGAAAAGGGTTTGAGAAAACAAAGGACTTAATAAATCATATTATTTCCAATACGTATATGTCACGAAACTGTTGCCGTTTACCTTGTAGTATGAGAGTTTGATTGTATATATATATATTACTTCTTAGTGTGTTGTTTGTATTCTATGTTTGTATATAAAGAAAGATAAAAAACGAGTAAAAAAGGGAGTGATTACTGATTGTCACTTACTCGGTCTAGGACCGAGTAATAGTTCACCTACAAGCCCTGAAAGGCAGATATTATAATGAGTGAGAAGAAGAATAATTTTATAGTGTCATACAAGAAGAGAAATTCATGGAGAGGTCGATCTTTTTGATTTATTTGTTAGTATATTTCATATAAGTGTAGATAAAAAAAGCGATGAGGAAAAGATTATCCTTCATCGCTTTTAAACTTTGGTGATATTAATCAATTATTCGTATTCAAACGAAAAAGAGCGTTGCTTTTTTTCGTTTGCAGGAGCCTTTGATTTAATTTTTTCCTGATCTAAATTGGATATTAGTTTTTCAAGATTACGTATTCGGGTTACATCCGAAGGGTGAGTACTGAAAAACTCAGGAGTGGATTGTCCCCCTGCACTCATTCTTTTCCAAAAACTAACAGCAGCATTAGGGTTATATCCCGCCATAGTGGCAAAGATAAGCCCTAAATGATCGGCCTCCGTTTCATTGGAACGTGAGTAGGGCAGCATCACGCCGTATTGAGCTCCTAAGCCATAGACTGACTGAGCTAATGTGCGGGTTAAAGGCGATTTCATATTTAATGCCCCATCTAAAACGGCTCCACCATATTTTACCAGCATCTGTTGGCTAATTCGTTCAGCAGAGTGTTTGGCCACAGCATGAGCAATTTCATGGCCTAAAACAATAGCTAGTTCATCTTCCGTTGTAGCATAAGCTAATATTCCTTCATTAACTACAATCTTTCCTCCGGGCATACAAAATGCGTTGGCTGTTTTATCTTGTACCAAATGAAACTCCCAGGCAAACCCTTTGATGTCGTTAGTCCTTCCTTCACTCTTTAAGTAGGCTTCAACCGAGTTGGCAATATTTCTTCCTACTCTTTTAACCATTTCTGTTTTTGTTTTATTCGTTGAAGGCTTAGCTGTTTTCATATACTCGGAAAAACTTTGCTGACTTAAACTCAAAACCTCTTCATCAGAAACTAATAGTAACTGTTTTCTTCCGGTTACTGCCACTGTACTACAACTTATTAATAGTAATAAAGGAAGGGCTAAAGTAATATTGATTATTAATTTTCTCATTGTTCATTCAATAAAAACACAGCTAATTTAATTAATTAGCTGTGTTAGAATTTTTAACTATTCGTTTATACTCTTTCTTTTAGTGAGGTATAAGGCCTTGCATCTAATGAATTAATATACGCAGGACGAATAATACGTTTCCCTTTGAATGTTAATTCTTCATTGCGATGAGCACACCAACCCACAATACGTGCCATGGCAAATAGCGGGGTGTAGATTTCCTGTGGTAATCCACTTAGTTCGTATACAAATCCTGAGTAAAAGTCCACATTGCTCGATACTGTTTTTCCATTACCTTTCACTTTGGCAAAGGTTGCTATTGCTCTTTCTTCTAATAATTCCAAGAAGGCAAATTCTTTCTCTTTTTTCTTTTCTTTTGCTAAATCACGAGCCAATTCTTTCAGTAAAATGGCACGAGGATCGGAAATGGTATATACTGCGTGTCCAATACCATAAATTAATCCGGTTTTATTATAAACCTCTTTGTTTAGCATTCGCGTAAAATATTTATCTATCTCTTCTGCATCCGTCCAATCCTTAATGTTCTTCTGTAGGTGATGGAACATATCAATCACCTGTATGTTGGCTCCTCCGTGAAGAGGTCCTTTTAATGAACCAATTCCGGCAGCAATGGAAGAGTAGGTGTCCGTTCCTGTTGAAGAGGTTACTCTAACGGAGAATGTTGAGTTATTTCCACCCCCATGCTCTGCTTGTAAAATAAGAAGTAAATCCAGTGTACGAGCCTCTAATTCAGTATAGTCTTTTTTAAGCATATACAAGAAGTTCTCAGCAATGGATAAGTTTTCACGTGGGTGCCTGATGTGTAAAGAACGGCCAAAAGTAGCGTGACGATAAACATTGTAAGCATAAGCTATAATGGTTGGGAAGCGTGAAATCAGGCTAATGCTTTGACGCATCAGGTTGTCTTTAGATGTATCATCAGCATTCTCGTCGAAAATATACATTTCCAATACGCTTCTGGCCAGAATATTCATAATGTTTGAACCTTCAAGTTCTAGAATTCCCATTTTGGTTCTTTGGTCTAAAGGAACACTATCTCCAATTAGTTCTTTGAATAAAGCCAACTCCTCTTTGTTGGGTAAATCACCCGATAAGAGCAGGTAAGCCACCTCTTCAAAGCCAAATCTTTTTTCCTTCATTATTCCGTGAACAATATCTTCCACATCCAGTCCTCTATAGAATAATTTACCGGGGATTGGGGTTAAGCCACCCCCTTCAACTCTTTCGTAGCCTACTACGTTTCCAATTTGAGTAATACCTACGATAACCCCTGTGCCATCGTCATTACGGAGACCTCTCTTAACGTTGAATTTACTAAACAACTCCGATTCTATATGAGCATATTTCTCCATTTGCTCTGCTAGTTTGTAAACTATGTATTCTTTTTTTAGTGCCATTTTATTTAGCTTTAATGTATTGAACAATTTTTTCAGAGAACTCAGTTGTTGATAAACTGGTTCCATTCTCCATAAAACGAGCCAAGTCGTGTGTTGCCAATCCTTCTTTGAAATGGTGTTCCAAAGCTTCTTCAATTAGTGTCGCCGCTTCTGACCAGCCCATATAGTCAAGCATCATATTGGCAGAAAGAATAATTGAGCAAGGATTCACGCTATTTTTACCTGCAATGTCCGGTGCTGTTCCGTGGGTTGCTTCAAATACAGCGTGCCCTGTTTGGTAATTAATATTACCTCCCGGTGCAATGCCTATGCCGCCAACCATTGCTGCTAATTGATCGGAAATATAATCTCCATTCAAATTCAGCGTGGCAATTACAGAATAAGCTTCCGGTTTTAATAATGTATTTTGTAAGAAAGCATCTGCAATACAATCGTTTACCACTAATTTGCCCTCTGCTAGTTCTTGAGCAAACTCTCTTTCTACCAACTCATAACCCCATTTTTTAAATCCACCTTCGGTGAACTTCATAATATTTCCTTTATGAACCAAAGTAACAGAGGGGAGGTTGTGTTCCAGAGCATAAATACAAGCCGAACGAATGAGTCGTTCACTTCCTTCTTTAGATACCGGTTTAACCCCAAAAGCCGATGTCTCCGGGAAACGAACTGAATCTACATTTAATTCCTTTTCAAGAAAAGAATAAAACTTTCGGGCTTCTTTTGATCCGGCTTCCCACTCAATACCTGCATAAATATCTTCGGTGTTTTCTCTGAAGATATCCATTTTTACCTTTTGAGGCTCTTTAATGGGAGAGGAGACGCCTTTGAACCAACGTACCGGACGAAGGCATACATATAAGTCTAGTGTTTGTCGTAGGGCTACATTCAAAGAACGAATTCCTCCACCTATGGGTGTTGTTAAAGGACCTTTTATTCCTACCAAGTATTTTTGAAGTGCTTCAATCGTTTCATTGGGCAACCAAGAGTTGGTTTGTTTAAACGCTTTTTCTCCGGCTAAAACTTCCAACCATTCTATTTTTCTCTCTCCGTTATAGCATTTCTCAACAGCAGCATCTATAATTTGCTTCATTACCGGAGTGATTTCAGCTCCTACACCATCTCCTTCAATGTAAGGAATGGTGGGATTTGAGGGTACTAGTAGCTTCCCTTCACTATTAATTGTTATTTGACTCATTGGGCTTGTGCGTTTAAGGCAGATCCGGCTTTGAACCACTCAATCTGCTGTTCGTTATAAGAATGTTGTACTTCTATCTTATCTTCTGTTCCATCGGCATGTTTAGCAATTACCAGTAGATTTTTTCCCGGTTTGAAATCGGATAGACCGATAACAGATAAGTGATCTTTTTCTTGTATCAAATCATAATCAGCAGGGTTGACAAAAGTGATGGCCAACACTCCTTGTTTCTTTAAGTTGGTTTCATGAATACGAGCAAAACTCTTAACTAGAATAGCTTTTACATTCAAGAAACGAGGCTCCATGGCTGCATGTTCTCTACTTGAACCTTCACCGTAATTTTCCTCAGCAACTACAATAGAAGACAAACCTTGCTCCTTATATAGTTTGGCTGTTCCGGATACAGATTCATACGTTTCTGTATCTCTGTTCCATATTGCATTGGCTTGATCGTTGTATGCATTGATAGCCCCCATTAACATATTGTCCGAAATGTTTTCCAAATGTCCACGGAAACGTAGCCAAGGACCTGCCATTGATATGTGATCTGTTGTACATTTACCTTTTGCTTTAATTAATAGAGGGAGGTCAATAAAGTCTTTACCATCCCAAGGAGCAAATGGAGAAAGCAGTTGTATACGTTTGGAATTTGGATCAACTACAACACTCTCTTTTTGCATTGTAGGCTCAATATAGCCACTTTCTCCGGCTTCAAACCCTTTGGGAGGAAGTTCTTTTCCAATAGGTTCTTTTAATTTTACTTCTTCCCCTTTTTTATTCTTTAGGGTATCCGTTAACGGATTGAAACTCAATGATCCTGCTACGGTTAATGCCGCAACAATCTCGGGAGAAGCTACGAATGAGTGAGTATTGGGGTTTCCATCTGCTCGTTTGGCAAAGTTTCTATTGAAAGAGTTAATAATGGAGTTCTTCCGGTTGGGCTCTTTTTCATCACGTTTCCATTGACCAATACAAGGGCCACACGCATTCGCCATAACCGTTCCTCCAATTTTTTCAAAGGTCTCAATCAATCCATCACGTTCTATGGTTGCACGGATTTGCTCTGAGCCCGGATGAACTAATAATTGAGATTGAACTTCAATATCTTGTTCAATAACCTCTTCAATAATTGAAGCTGCACGAGTGATGTCTTCATACGAGGAGTTGGTACAAGAACCTATTAATCCATATTCCACTTTCTCCGGATAGTTATTTGCTTTTACTTTCTTTGCAAATTCAGAAATAGGAGAGGCTGCATCTGGTGAGAAAGGTCCGTTTACATACGGTTCAAGCTCAGATAAATTAATTTCAATAATTTGGTCGTAGTATTTATCCGGTGCTTGTTCAACTTCGGCATCAGCCATAAGCTCTTTGCGTACGCTGTCCGATAATTCAGCAATAACGGTTCTATTGGTAGCTCCTAAATACTCATTCATTTTCTCATCGTATGGAAAGAGAGAGGTAGTAGCACCCACCTCAGCTCCCATATTACAAATGGTTGCTTTTCCTGTAGTGGATAACGTTCTGGCTCCTTCACCAAAGTATTCAATGATTGAGTTGGTTCCTCCTTTTACAGTCAATATACCGGCTAGTTTCAATATAACATCCTTAGGTGCTGTCCATCCATTTAATTTTCCTTTCAAGTGTACACCAATGATTTTCGGCATTTTTAATTCCCAAGGCATATTGGTCATTACATCTACTGCGTCAGCACCACCCACACCAATAGCAATCATTCCTAATCCTCCGGCATTAGGTGTATGAGAATCGGTACCAATCATCATACCACCGGGGAAGGCATAGTTTTCCAATACAATTTGATGAATAATACCTGCACCCGGTTTCCAAAAACCGATGCCATATTTTGAAGAAGCATCTTTCAGAAAATCATATACCTCTTTATTGGTCTCATTAGCCACCTTTAAGTCTTCTTTTGCACCTTTGTAGGCTTGAATTAGGTGGTCGCAATGTACTGTTGTAGGGACTTCTACTTGTTCTTTTCCAGCATTCATAAATTGTAGCAAAGCCATTTGTGCTGTAGCATCTTGCATTGCAACTCTATTGGGGCGAAAGTACACATACTCTTTCCCTCGTTTAAAATCCTTTATATCATTCTCATCATACAAGTGTGAGTAAAGAATTTTTTCCGTCAGTGTTAAAGGGCGATTTAACACTTTCCTAACTTTTTCTATTTTATCTACATAAGATGTATAGAAATCTTTTAACATGTCTAAATCGTATACCATAATTATTAGTATTAGTCGTTATCTACTTAAATATAACAATAAATTAAAAAAGATGTTTATAAAAAACCTAAATACTTTTTATTTTCATAAAATGGTTTGGATTTTTAAGTTTTTGGTCAAATAAAAAAGCACCTGATAATATCAGGTGCTTTAATTCTTTATTTAACAGATTTATAAGTTGGGTTTAGTTATCGTCACCCTCCTCATTGTCTTCAAGTAAACTCTTTTCAATGACTTGAATTTTCTTTTCAATCAGTTTTATGTCTGCTTTAAGTTTAGCCACTTTCTTATTCATTTCATCTACTAAGGTGTTTCCCTTTTTAGTTGAAGAAGAGAAAAATCCTAGATTGGTTTCGTAGGTGAGCAAGTCATTACTCATTCTCTCTTTTGTATACATCAATCGTTCTCTTTCTTTGTATAGAGCTCTGTCGTTACCTTCTTTTTGTATTTGGTCAACATTAGCCACGAATGATTCTAAACGTTTGGCTGAGCGACTTAACTTAAATTGATCAAAAAGAGAATCCACTAAATCATAAAACTCTTCGTGAATTTTGTCCTTCTGTCTGTAAGGCACGTGACCAATTTTTTTCCATTCATTCATTGATTCGTGTAACAGAGTTTCTACTTCTTTCGGATCGTTTTCAGGAGTTATGGTTTTCAACTTGTCAATTAACGCACGTTTAGCTGCTAAATTGTCCTCCTCCTTGTTGCGTCGGCTATCGTTCGCCTTATTTCTTTGTTCAAAGAAGTAATCGCAAGCCGATATGAATCGTTTCCAAATGGCATTTGAATGTTTGCGATGAACCGGTCCAATTTTTTTCCAGTCCTTCTGAAGTTGAACTAAAGTATCTGCTGTTTTTTTCCAATCGGTACTGTCTTTCAAAGCTTCAGCTTTTTCACATAACGCTTCTTTTTTAGCTAAGTTTTCCTCCATTTCTACCTTGGCAGAGGCAAAGAATTCACTTTTACGTAAGAAAAACTCATCACACGCTTTGCTAAACCGATCAAAAATCTTAGTATTCATTTTCTTTGGAACAAAACCAATGGTTTTCCAACGGGCTTGAAGGGCAATTACCTCTTTTGTTTTATTGTTCCAAGCTTTGAAAGAATTTAATTCATTGTAGTTGATGTTTTCAACAATTTCACAAATCGTGGTTTTTTGTTCTAAATTATACTCTTCTTCCTTTTTGAGGTTTTCAAAGTGTTTTTGATGTCTTTTATTGATGGCTGTTGAGGCTGCTTTGAAACGTTCCCAAACTTCATCTCTTAACTCCTTGGCAACAGGACCTGTTTCTCTATATACCTCATGTAACTTTTGAAGTTGGTGGAAAGCCGAAACTATATCGGGTTCACCCATTAACTTTTCAGCTACCTCACAAAGTCTGATTTTTATTTCGAGATTCTTTTTGAAATCATAGTCTCTGAATTCGTTGCTTAATTTTAATACATCGTAAAACTGTTCAACATACTCATCGTACGATTTCCATAGCTCTTTAACCTTACCTTGAGGAACTTGCTTTATTTCGTTCCATTCCGTTTCTAGAGCTTTGAATTCTTTATATAGGGTGTTAGCATCATCTGGAGCAGCTATCATTTCTTTCAGTCGCTCAATAATTGCTAATTTCTTTTGAAGATTATCTTCCTTGATTTTTTCTATTTCAACAGCAGCTTCTTTTCGCTTAAGTCTAATTTGCTCAAAAGTTTTTTTGAAATCTTCTTCAATTTCATCTTTAGGAAAACTGAAGTCTTTTCCTGCTTCTTCTCCTTCTTTTTCTATGAAAGCTTGTTTAAGTTCTTCCATTTCTGCATTATGCAACTTATAGAAGGCTTGTTTCAACGATTCCACCTCTTGGCGATTGGTATTTATAACATCCTTGCTTAAATCTTTCAGTTGTTGAAGGATTTCCTTCTTTGTTTCTTCTTTAACTTCTTTCGTAAGCTCAGCTGGCTGTTCCGTTATAACCTCTTCCTTTAGAGATTCTTCTTTTTCTCCTACTTCTTCAACACTTGTAGGTTCTTCCGCTTTAGAATCTTCTATTTCTACCTGAGCAGTATCCTCATTGCTGTCGGCAACCGGAGCATCTGCTGTTAAATCAGTAGACTCGTTAATCTCTGCATTTTCTTTCTCCTTATCTTCTGCGTTCAAAGGAAGATTTGTGTCCTGTTCATTCATCATACGTGTATTATTTTTTAGGATGAAGCCTGTTTCATCACTATGGTTCTCTAAGAATACAAATTAATGAAATAAAATCATCACTTCATATTCTTTACTTTTGTTTCTTTGCATTAAATAGCACTACTATCGGTAAAGATAATTAAAACTCTTAAACTCTTAACAAGAAGTCTTAAGTGTTTTCTAAATAAAAATTAATATAGATTAAAAAAGAAAGGGGTGTCTATTTGAACTAAAGCGTTGACTCTACCATTTGGGTTAGTTCAATGAATTCGCTGACCGATAATTGTTCAGGTCTTTTATTGAATAACTCATTTTCTGTTATACTATTTCCTTTGGCAATTAAAGGTTTAATGGAGTTTCGCAGTGTTTTTCTTCTTTGATTGAATGTTGTTTTTACTACTGTCTTAAATAGTTTTTCATTACAATTTAATACTTGTGTTTCATTGCGAGTCATTCGTATGACTGCACTTTTTACTTTGGGAGGAGGATTGAATACTCCGGGGTTAACTGTAAATAGATATTCTACGTCATACCAAGCCTGAATAAGAACACTTAAAATGCCATAGGTTTTATTCCCGGGATGAGCGGCAATTCGCTCGGCTACCTCTTTCTGAATCATGCCGGTACAGCAGGGAATCAGATTTTTATTTTCCAACATCTTGAAAAATATCTGGCTTGATATGTTATATGGATAGTTGCCGGTAAGTACAAACGGTTTATCATTAAACAGCGTGGGTAAATTCAAGGTTAGAAAATCAGCTTCTATTATTTGATTTTCCAATTCTGAAAAGTTGTTTTTTAGATAGGCCACCGAATCATAATCCAACTCAACAACCTTTAAAGGACGTTCTTTTTTAAGTAAAAACTGAGTGAGTACACCCATTCCCGGTCCTACTTCCAGAATAGGAATATCAGGATAAGAATCAACGGTATCGGCTATTCGTTGAGCGATATTTAAATCGGTTAGAAAGTGTTGACCTAGAAATTTTTTTGGACGTACAGAACTCATTCTTTAAGTTAAAATAGTTACTTTTGTGTAGCAAAGGTATAGCTTTTGCCAAAGAAACAGACAAAAAACATGAAGAAACTACTCCTTAAGACATTTAAAATTCTTTTGCCGTTAGTCTTGGGTGCATTTATCCTTTATTGGGTTTATAAAGATTTTGATTTTTCTCAGCTTGCTGCTGTTTATTATCAGGATTTTCGCTGGGAATGGATGTTAGTCGCTTTATTCTTTGGTGTGTGGAGCCACATTTTTAGAGGTTGGCGTTGGATGTTATCTTTGGAACCATTGGGGCAGTACCCCAAGAAGAGTAATAGTGTTTATGCCATTTTTGTGGCCTATGCAACGAACTTAATTATTCCAAGAGTAGGAGAGGTGTCTCGTTGTGGCATACTGTTTAAGTACGATAAAATTCCTTTTAATTTATCTTTAGGGACCTTGGTTACTGAGCGTTTAATTGATAGTCTATGTGTATTGTTTATTGCTCTATTGGCTTTTCTTTTTCAATTGCCTCAGTTTCTCTCTTTTTTCTCCTCTACAGGAACAAGAATAGATAGTTTTATTGATCTGTTTACCTCGTTTCATTTTTATCTTTGGATTTTTCTTATTGTTGTTGTTATTCTAGGAATGGTTTATTTGGTGAGAACATTTTCTTTTTTCTCTAAAATTCGAAGAATAGGACAAGAAATATGGCAAGGGGTCATTTCATTGCGCAATGTGAAAAATAAAAAGCTTTATATTTTTTATACCGTAGCAATTTGGAGTTGTTATTTTTTGGAGTTTTATCTTACCTTTTATTGTTTCTCTTTTACTCAGCACTTGGGTATATTAGCTGGTTTGGTGTTATTTGTAGCAGGAAGTATTGCTGTTGTAGTACCTACCCCCAATGGAGCCGGTCCGTGGCATTTTGCAATCATTGCTATGTTGTCACTCTATGGAGTATCTGTTGCTGATGCAGGAATATTTGCTCTATTAGTGCACGGAATTCAAACTCTTTTAGTAGTATTGTTAGGAATATATGGATTAACGGCTTTGCCGTTGTTAAATAAAAATAAATAATTATGGAAACCATTCAAAATTTATCTCCCCAAGGAGTATGGAAAAACTTTTATGCATTAACTCAAATACCCAGACCCTCGCATCATTCAGGACCAATAACTGATTTTTTATTGAGCTTTGGTAAAAATTTGGGATTGGAGTCATTTACCGATGAGGTGGGTAATGTGATTATTCGCAAACCGGCTTCTCCGGGTATGGAAGATAGGAAAGGAGTAATTATTCAGGGGCATATGGATATGGTTCCTCAAAAAAACAAAGATACTAAACACGATTTTAAGACTGACCCTATTCAAGCCTACATTGATGGTGATTGGGTAAAAGCCAAAGGAACAACATTGGGAGCGGATAACGGATTGGGACTAGCTGCTATGCTAGCCATTTTAGAGGATAATACCCTTAAACACGGTCCGTTAGAAATGTTAATTACGATTGATGAAGAAACAGGCATGGTAGGTGCTTTTGGTTTAAGTCCGGAAACATTGCAAGGAGATATTTTATTGAATCTTGATTCGGAAGATGAAGGAGAGCTATTTATTGGTTGTGCCGGAGGAACCGATGTTTCAGCTACTTTATCTTATCAAGAGGTTCTTCCTGATCCTGATGATGAAGCTTATTTAGTTACTTTGAATGGATTGATGGGCGGGCACTCGGGAATGGAAATCAATCAGGGAAGAGCCAATGCCAATAAATTAATTGTGCGTTTTCTTCACGATGCTGTTCTTTCTTGTGAAGCTCGTTTAGCCAGTTGGGATGGAGGAAATATGCGAAATGCCATTCCTCGAGAAGCACACGCTGTGGTAACTATTCCTCAAGGTAATTTTGAAGAGTTACAAGAACTAGCAAATGAATATCAGGAACTTTTCAATAGTGAATATGGGGAAATAGAAGGTACCATTGTATTGAAAGTGGAGAAACAAGAGTTACCGGAATTTATTGTACCCGAGGAAATTCAAGATAATTTTATTCAAGCTGTTTATGCTTGTCAAAACGGAGTGATGCGAATGATTCCATCCATACCCGAAGTTGTTGAAACATCTTCAAATTTAGCTATTGTACAGATTGGAGGGGGTGAAGCTAAAGTGGAAATTTTAGCAAGAAGCTCTAACGATAGTATGAAAGACTTCCTAACAACTAGTTTAGGTGCTTGTTTTTCTATGGCAGGAATGAAGATGAAATTTAGCGGTCAATATTCCGGTTGGCAGCCCAATACAGATTCTCCTATTTTACACGCTATGCAAGAAACTTACAAAGAACTGTATGGAGTAGAACCTAAAATACAAGTGATTCACGCCGGATTAGAGTGTGGTATTATTGGTGCTGTTTATCCTAATTTGGATATGATTTCGTTTGGTCCAACCATTCGTTCTCCTCATTCACCTGATGAAAGAACTTACATACCATCTGTTGCTAAGTTCTATGATTTCTTAATTGCTGCTTTAGAAAAAACTCCTGGAAAATAATCGAAAGCTTCGCTTATAAAAGGAAAATATAATAGTAAAAAGGGTGTACTTTTATTTGAAAAAGTACACCCTTTTTTACTGTTTCCTAGTACCGTTTTTGTTAGACTTTATACCCTCAATTTATTGCTTTATATTTCAACTGAAAAGAAGAAGGGGGAATGAGTTGGTTGAAAATATCAGTTGAATATATTTCCATGGTAAAAAGAGTGAAAAATTATTCCTTCTCTAATATCACTAACGCAAAGAGAGCAGAGTTGCTTATATTATTTTTCCGTAGACATACGTGTAGCTCTCTTTTATGCGTATATAGAAGCCAAACACATCACTTTCTTTATAGTTAATTAGTTTGACTATTATTTTATTATCCTCTTTTTTGTAGTCTAAGGTATAATATTTAGAGCTGGCAAATGCCGGTTCCACCTCAAAGTCAGAAGAGGGTAAAGTTATAGTGAGTTTGTGGGTGTTAAAATCCGTCGACAAGATGTGTCCTATATTACTGTCGTATTCGGGTAAATCGTATCGAGGAGCTTTCTCCAGGGCAAATTTAACATTAGCACCTACAATAACATCGTCTTGTATGATATGTGAAAGGACATATACATTATAATAATCGGCTTTTATGTGAAGAGCTAGTTTTCCCGATGGGAACTCTCTAACGGCAGCATCTCTGAAAAACTGATAGGCATTTCCCGGCTCAACAGCCACTTTAGTTGCCAATCCATTAAATAAGGGGTTGGAGTTGTCCAATCCTTTTTTCTTTCCCAGGCTAGTTATAGAGCATGAAGGACCATAGAAGTTGTATGCATTATCAATATAAACATCCGAATTTCCAAGTTCAGTTTTTCCAAAATCCTCATTCATCATATTGATGTTGATTGCTCCGGCAGGTTCAGTAATATCATCCTCATCATTACATGAGGTAAAGATAGGTGTAAAGAAAAAAAGGAGACTAAGCAAAAAGAAATAGTTTGTTTTCATATTTATACGTGTTGTTTTACCCATAAAAACTGTAATTAATTCTTCCATTCAGCTCATTAAAGTAAAGTTGAGGAATAATCTTGTTATTACTCAACTGGGCATTCAAAAAGAAATTCCTATTGGTTTACTCTTAATAAAGCTATTTGTGTTTTTTTCATTGTATGAAGATTCTGTGTGGTACGATGAATTTCTTCTTCAGGCTATGAATAAAGACTCATCGTGTTTTTCAAAGTTAGATGTTCCTGGAAATAGGCAAACATATTATGCCATTATGTTTTATTTTAGGCTTAAGTCTTGATTTAAATCAAGAGATTGGCTGGATTTTGGAGTAATATCTGAAGTTTATTGTTATACGGATTTTTTAGAAGGAGGTATTTAAGCTTTATTTTTATATTGTGTTGTGTATTACAATACTACTTATTGAGTATGAAACAAGATAGATAAACTGGCTGTTTACTCTCTTTTGATGACCTAATTATCATTCTAAAAAACGCCCCTCTTCTGTGCTTTGTAGAGGGCTTTTTGTCGGTCCTATACCCAAGCCCTTTCGGTCCTAGACCGAGCACCCTTCAGTCCTAGACCGACACCCCTTCGGTCCTAGACCGATGAATTTTATCTTTTAATTGAAGGAGAAAACAAGTATTATTAGTTTAGTATGACATTCTCTTTCCGTTTGTTCTTTTCTTTCAAGAAACACAAAAATAATGGGTCAATTGGAGTGCCTCCGCAATTTATATATTAAATAAAGCTTCTATATAATCTATTTGGATTTAGCCTATTGAATAGAAAGAGGAGGCTTAATAGTAGCTTGGTACAATGAATTAAACGATAGGCAATAAATAAAAGCTTTTAAACGAGTTTGTGTGATTTTTCATTTATAGTAATTTATGTAAATAAAATGAAACATAATTTTGACTGTCAGTTTATTTTTATACCTTGTTTTAAAAGAACAATAAAAATAACGCTAGATATGAAAGTAGAAGGATATATAACAATCGCATTTTTACTATTTATTCCTCTTTTTTTAGGAGCACAATCCTATAAAACATTGTGGCAAAATGTAGAAAATGCTGAGAATAAGAATTTACCTAAAACGGTGATGCAATGGACACAGGCCATTTTTAAGAAAGCGGAAAAAGAAAATAATATTGGGCAATTATATAAAGCAGGGGTTTATACTTTTAATAAACAACTGACCATTGAACCGGACAGCTTAATTAGTATGATTTTGAAAGGAGAAGAGCGATTGAAAAAGCTCAATGATCCAATTGAAAAGGCTTTTATGCATTCTTTATTAGCCGAAGTATATTTTCATGCTGGGTTAAAATATGATGTAAATAACAGAACTGCTGTTGTTGATGAATTGGATGTGTCAAAGTTGAAATCATGGGGAGCTAACCAAATTGTAAAAATAATGCTTCACCATTTGGATACTTCACTAGAGTCTAAAGAATTACTATTAACTCGGTCAGGAAAAGAGTATTTGCCTTTTTTTGAACTGGGAAAATCAAGTGATAGCTTTAATCACGACTTATATCATGTGTTAGCGTTCAAACGGATAGATTTATTAAAGGGATTAATCAATAGCTATTATAGAGGAGAATCAACAGGTGAATATCGTAAAGAATTAGTAGCAAATAGTTTAGATAAGGCATACGAAGAGTTTATTGAAACATATAAAGAAAAAGAGAATGGCGTTGCACAGCTTTTAGTGAAATTAAATCGGTATTCTTTGGATTACAGAGGAGATGAAGATTTAGAACAATTAGATCAATTGATCGATGAGTACAAGGCTTATCCCGAAGTGGTAGAAGTTTATGAAAAGAAAGCACAATATTATATCTATAGAGAGCCCAAAAAGGCACTAGAGGTATGTAATGAAGCTTTAAGTCTTTATCCAAACTATTATCGAATAAATATCATAGAATTTATAAAAAGTGGAATATTACAACCTCGATTAAATTTGTATACATCTGACATAGTGTATCCTGAAAGAGAGTTTGAATTGAATATTACACATCGGAATTTATCCGCTTGTAAAATACAATGGTATAAAATTAATCCTAAAGATTACGACGAGGAGTTAAACAATAAGCAGCTTTTATCAAAGGCCAGATTATTCTCTTCTCAAGATTATAAGTTGCTTCCTTCTGCTGATTATTTACAAAAAGATACTACACTTACTCTTGTAGCCCCTCCGTTAGGGATGTATTTGCTGAATGTCACTGCAGAAGGAGAGAGAATAGTGAATCATAAGCGCATTCCTAAGATTGTCTCCAGTCGTTTTAAAGGTTTATATGTAACTCCTGATGCTAACACTATAGAATTAACTGTTGTAGATAATTACTCAGGACATCCCATTCCGAATGCTTTAGTCTCTTTTTACGACAAAAAAAGGAACTTCATCAAAAGTGTTAAAACAGATGCTAAAGGAATGGTGTATGTTAAAAGAGATAAATCAGAACCAACCTTTTATCGTGTAACCGATGAGAACGATAAAGCGATGGCGTTTGAGAGGATGGACTTATCTACTTGGTCTAAAGGTGTTTCGTCTAAAGATAAACAAGTGGAATTATTGACTGATAGAATGGTTTATCGCCCCGGTCAAACACTATACATTAAAGGGGTACTCTATAATAGTGAAGGTAACAATTATCAGATACTTGCGAATCAATCGCTAGATGTTCAGATTTATGATGCTTCATATAAAGAACTTATAAAAGAAAAGGTTCAGACTAATGCTTATGGTTCTTTTACCTTTAATTATACTCTTCCTTCTTCCACTATGAATGGAATGTTCTCCATTAGAACCCCTTATGGCTCAACTTCTGTTCGAGTTGAGGAGTATAAGCGTCCCTCTTTTGAATTGGCCTTTGATACATTGAAAACTAGCTATCAGTTAGGCGATGAAGTATTACTTACAGGAGTAGCTCAAACATATAGTGGAGTACCTATTACAGACGGTGAAGTGAATTATACTTTCACACGAGCTTTTCAATCTTGGCTTTTTTTTCCGGGCAATAGACAAACTTTGAATCAAAGTAAAGTAGCATTGAATGATAAAGGAGAGTTTACAATCCCTGTTGAATTAATTGCTGATGACAATGATCCTATTTGGGGCTATTATAATTACACATTAGAAGTATCGTTGACTAATGTAGCAGGAGAAACACAAACAGAGAGTTACTCTCTGTTTGCAGGTAAGCGTTCATTAATGATAACTTCCGGTTTGGAAGGAACAATCTGTAAGGATCAATCCATTAATACCCAATTTAAGGCGACTAACTTGAATCAAAAAGAGGTGGATGCAATAGTCAAAGTTTTACTTTATGAAAATCAAGGAGAAAAAGATTGGGATGAGTCAACAGCTAAAAAAGTATATGAACAGGAGTTTAAGGCAAATCAAGCAGTTACTTTAGATTGGAGTTCTATACCTTCAAACAAATATAAACTCATTCTAATATCTAAAGATGATCAGAATAGAGAAGTTCGTTTTGAGCAAAATCTCCGTCTGTTTTCTTATAGTGATGCTCATCCTCCAGTGGATAAAGGGATATGGTTACAGACAATAACTGATGTTTTTGATGAAGAAACACCGGCGAAAATAGCTTTTGGTACAGCTGATAAAGATACTTACGTGTTTTATGAGATCTACGATGCCAAGAAGAGGGTAGTTAGAAAAGAACTGAAGTTTAACAACTCCTTTGAAATCATAAGCATTCCATACTTACCCGAATATAAAGATGGGGTAGTTCTCTCATTCTGTTATGTTAAAGAAGGGAAAATCTATGATATACGCAAAGAACTGAAAAAAAGGATAAAAAAAGATCGTATTCAAGTGAAATGGGAGGTGTTCAGAGATCGTTTAACTCCCGGACAAAAAGAAGAATGGAAAGTGGTATTATTGGATAAAGAAGGAAAGCCGGTAGATGCTGAATTTCTTGCTCTAATGTACGATGCTTCGTTAGATAAAATATGGAAATATGATAAAATATGGAAAATATCTTATCGTCATATTTTACCTTATCTCCATTATTATAGTAGACATGATCTCAACACTTATATCTCTTTGGCATTTAAACAAAAAGAGTATAAAATTGATCGGATACTTTATGACACATATTTGTCTCCTATTGTGAGCTCAGGTTTTTTAAATGTTCTTTCTAGAGGACTTAGAATTAAAGGAAGTTCTTTACCTGTTGCAGTGCAAGAATCAGCTATTGTTCTAGAGGATAACGATAGTTCGGATCTGGTGTTTTTTGAAGAAGAAGTAGTTGAAATGAAGTCTGCTGTTATTGAAGAAGAGTCATTGCGTTCAGATTTTGCTGAAACGGCGTTTTTCTATCCTCAATTAAGAACCAATGAAAAAGGGGAGATAATCTTTTCTTTTACTGTTCCGGAACAGCTGACACGTTGGAACTTTAAAGGTTATGCCCACTCTAAGGATATGAAACTAGGTGAATTATTAGATGAGGTAGTGACTGCTAAGGAATTTTCCATTCAACCTTATTTTCCTCGCTTTGTTCGTCAAGGTGATCGGGTAGTACTCTCTTCTGTATTAACCAATCAATCAAATCAGCAAGAAAGTGGAACAGTTAGTTTTGTGTTGTTTGATCCTTATACTGACAAAGTAATTGGAGAACAAAAACAATCCTTTTCGGTTGAGGCTAAATCCACTCAAGGAGTGAGTTTTACTTTTGATACTCCCGAAGAATATAATGTAGTGGCTTGTCGTATCATAGCTAAAGGAAAGAACTTTAGCGATGGTGAGCAGCAAGCTTTACCCGTTTTGTCCCGTCGTGTTGCCTTGACCGAAAGTGAGACATTCTTTGTTCGAGATGAAAATGAGAAGAAAATTGCATTGAATCAGTTGTTCAACAAAGGTAGTTCAACAGCCACACATAAAGAGATGACGTTGGAATTTAGTGGTAATCCAACGTGGCTTGCCATTCAGGCACTTCCTGTATTGCAACAACCCCAAAGTGAGAATGCCATATCTTGGGCTGCAGCATTATATGCCAACGAAATTGCATCTTATATTCTAAACAGCAATCCTACAATTAAAACGACATTGGATGCCTGGCAAAAGCAAAACATAGGAAAAGAGGATTTATTAACTCCTTTGATGAAAAATAGTGAGTTAAAGAACATCATACTCCAAGAATCTCCTTGGTTATTAGAGGCTAAAACTGAGGTGGAACAACAAGCTCGTTTACAAAGACTGTTCGATATGAATCAGGTGTTGAATAACAGATATACAGCAGAGCTTAGATTGAAAGAGTTACAACAGTGGGATGGAGGTTGGAGTTGGTTTAAGGGAATGACAGGAAGTAAATACATCACCTCTTTTGTGATGGAGACCCTTATACGACTCGATAAATTAGTGGGCCAAGAGGTTTCTGCTGAAACCAAAGAGATGAAGGCTATGGCTATAGATTATCTGCACAGTGAAGGAAAGAAAGAGTATGAACACATCAATCTGTTAAAAACGAACAGACTAACTGATACAGGATTAAGATATCTTTATTTAGTAGCTTTAGGAGAACTGAAGGTACCAACTGAATATCAACCTGCATATAATGGGTTTGTAAAATTAGCTCCTTTCTTCTTGAAAGAGGGGACTATTGCACAAAAAGCCAAAGCGGCATATGTTTTGAATTACAATGGGAAAACAAAAGAAGCCAAAGAAATTCTAGCTTCATTGAAAGAATATTTGGTTCAGACCGAAGAAAAAGGAATGTACTTTAGTCAACTGGATGGACAACAGATGCTTTGGGGGGCAAATAAAATAGCCTCTCATGTTTATGTTTTGGAAGCTTTTGATGAAATAATGAAAGATGAAGAGGTGGTAAACGAAATGAAACTTTGGTTGTTGAGTCAAAAAAGAAGCCAACAATGGGAAAGTCCAATATCCACAGTTGATGCAGTGTATGCTTTGATGTTCAGAGGTAGAGCAGACTTTTCTTCTGACAAAAAAATAACATTGAGTTACGGAAAGGAAACCATTGATGTACAAAAAACCTCGTTATTACCTTCTGTGGCGTATGTTAAAAAGGAAATTGATAAAGACAAGAAAGGTCAGTTCCCTAAAGAATTAAGGGTAAAACAAGAGAACAAAGGTATTGCCTGGGGTGCTGTATATGCACAATTCCAGGAAGATGTTGCTCAAGTTCAAACAAGAGGAAAAGAATTAAAAGTGGAAAAACAACTTTATGTGGAGCGTTTGAATAATGGAGTGAAGACGTTGAAGCTTTTAACTGCAAATGAAATGTTGAAAGTGGGTGATATTGTAGTTTCCCGTTTGATTCTAACCACTGACAGAGCGTTGGATTTTGTTCACTTGAAGGATGAACGAGGTGCTTGCTTTGAACCGATTGAAACACTTTCGGGTTACCGATGGGGGAAAGAATTGGCTTATTACTTGGATGTGAAAGATGCCTCCACAAACTATTTCATTGATTCTTTGCCTAAGGGAGTAAAAGTAATAGAAAATCGTTATCGTGTAGCACGTCAGGGAGAATATGAAGGAGGTATAGCTACTCTACAGTCGGTTTATGCACCCGAGTTCACGGCCTATGCTGCTTCGCAGCGTGTGCTAATTCAAGAATAAATATAAAAACATAATTATATCGTTTTTTAAGGGAGTTTAAGTGTGAAAAGTAAACATTCACGATTGAACTCCCTTTTTTCAATTAAAATCTTCTATTTTTGTATTTAGAACAATTGATTAGACGACTCATTTATGAAACGATTATTATTTTTATTCTATATATATATTTCTGCTTATGGACTAACTTGGGCACAACCCCGACTAACATCCGATGTACAAACCATAACGGTGGGACAAGTACAATGGAAAGACCCTATACGTGTGAAGTATAACCTGACCAATTCCGGAGATTCACCTTTAGTATTAACCGATGTTACTACTTCTTGTGCTTGTGCTGTTGCCTATTGGACACAAAGTCCCATATCCCCACAATCTCAAGGTACGATTGAAGTTGAATTTGATGCAGAGATGTTAGGTTCATTTCATAAGTCGGTAGCTGTTTACAGTAACTCCACCCCTAATTTGGTTTATTTACATTTTACGGGTGAGGTAGTTAGTGAAATTACTGATTTCTCCAACTCTCATCCCTATAATATGGGGAATGTATTGTTAGATAAAGAAGATCTGATTTTTTCTGAAACTTACATTGGAGAAAAGAAAGCGATAGCTATGGATATTGTGAATCAAACCGGAAGTAGTTATCGACCTGTAGTTATGCATTTACCTTCATTTATTGAGATGAATGCTGAACCTGAAATTTTACAAAAAGGAGAAAAGGGAACACTCACTTTTACTCTCAATGCCACTAAACAGTTAGGATATGGATTGTATGAAGTTCCTGTTTATCTATCTCGTTTCTTAGGCGATAAGGTGGGAAAAGATAATGAAATGTTGTTGAGTGTTATGATATTACCCAATAAACCATTGACACAAAAACAGTCCGCTCAACTAAGCTTATCTACAAGTACATTGAATTTTAATTCTCACCATAGAGTGGCAGAAACCATTCAAATTACCAATAGTGGTAAATCAGAGTTGGAGATTTATAAAGTACAGGTTTTCCATCCTTCCGTGAAGATTCAACTAAATAAAAATAAAATACAACCCGGGCAACAAGCTAAGTTGAAAGTTAGCATTGATAAAACTGTTAAAGGGAATAACGGTGAAGAAAAAGTAATATTGATAACCAATGATCCTATCTTTCCCAGTAAAGAGATTATTATAAAACAATAAGTAGTATGAACCATCCTGAGAATGAGAAACAATACAAAGGTTTAATTGTAAATTCGGGTGTTTCACAACCTTCTTCTGTGAACCCGGCCTACAACAAGAAAAGAAAACGAGCTAAGGAATATTCTCTGTCTGATTATGTGGAAGGAATACGCAAAGGAGATGTGGCCATATTAAGTAAGGCTGTAACGTTGATAGAAAGCGTGAATCCCAGTCACTATGCTTTAGCCCAAGAAGTGATTGAAAAATGCCTTCCTTATGCAGGCAACTCTTATCGTATTGGTATTAGTGGAGTTCCGGGAGCAGGTAAAAGTACCTCTATCGATGCTTTTGGGTTACATGTTTTGGAGCGAGGAGGAAAGTTAGCTGTACTAGCTATTGACCCAAGTAGTGAGCGAAGCAAAGGAAGTATATTAGGCGATAAAACACGTATGGAGAAACTATCAGTTCATCCTCGTTCATTTATTCGTCCCAGTCCTTCTGAAGGTTCATTGGGTGGTGTGGCTCGTAAAACGCGTGAGAGTATTGTATTGTGCGAAGCAGCCGGCTATGAGACTATTTTTGTAGAAACCGTTGGAGTAGGACAGAATGAAACAGCGGTACATTCTATGGTAGATTTCTTTTTACTAATCCAACTTGCGGGTACGGGAGATGAGTTACAAGGCATAAAGAGAGGCATTATGGAAATGGCCGATGGGATTGTTATAAACAAAGCGGATGGCGATAATATTCAAAAATCGGAGTTAGCAGCCAATCAGTATCGTAATGCTTTACATCTGTTTCCTCCAGCTGAATCGGGTTGGACCCCACAGGTATTAACTTACTCGGGTTTTTACAATTTAAGAGTAAAAGAGGTGTGGGATATGATTTATGAGTATAGAGACTTTGTTAAAGACAATGGTTATTTTGATTACCTTCGAAACGAACAGAATAAGTATTGGATGTACGAATCTATCAATGAGAAGTTAAAAAATAACTTCTATAATAATGAGGAAATACAGACTCTTCTAAAAGATCAGGAAGAACAGGTTCGGGATGGTAAAATTACCAGCTTTCAGGCCGCAAACAAGTTGCTGGATACTTATTTTAAAGGGTTGGTTTAGTCTGGTTATGTATCATTGTTTCATCCGGTCCAAGTCTGCTTTAGATTTACTTTGTGTTACAACATAAACCCCACTAAAAACCAAAGCAATAGCTACTATTTTGTCCCATCCCATTTGATCCATTCCCAAAGCTAAAGCCAATAGGGTAGCTACTATTGGTTGCACATTGTTGTACATACTAATTAGAGTGGGACGCAATAATTTTTGTGCAGACATCATTAGTAGATACGATAGGAAAGTAGCACCAAACACCACAAACCCTAGTTGTAGCCAAATGTTAGTAGCTATTTCAGGATAAGGAATGGCAATAATCTCTTGAGATGAGAACGGCAAGAAGCAAATTGAAGCATAGAGAAATAACCACTTACTAATGGTTACAGGAGAATATTTAGTGAGTATATCTCTGAAAACGGTTAGGTAGATGGCAAAACTAACTTGTGCTGTTAGAACCATCAGATTACCCAATCCGCTACTTGCAGCACTGGTATTTGTATGTCCGCTGAGAACCAGAATTATGGCTCCAGAACCACCAATGATAACTCCTAAAACCTTTTTATTAGTGATAGGCTCTCTTAAAAAAATAGCAGAAGCAATCATTGTAATAATAGGTGCGGTGGTAGTTATAATAGAAGCATCTATAGGAGATGTTTTAGATAATCCAAAGATAAAAAGCCCTTGATTAAAAACGACAGCAAACAAAGAGGCAAAAAAGATGCGAATACGATCTCTTTTTTCAACCTTTTCTTTGGGAAGAAATAAAGAGAGTATCCAGAAAGCCATTGCTGCACCTATCATTCGAAAGGTGGTTACACCCATTGGCGATAGATTATTCAACACCTGTTTTGCAATGGGAGCATTCAGCCCCCAAATTACATTGGCAAATAAAACCAATAGATGTCCTTTATGACTCTTTTCGTTGTATATATTTCCTTTTTCCATAAAACTTCACAAAGTTACACCTAATTTTATGATTTTAATATTATATTTGTTTATATAGCTTGTTGCAGGTAGTAGTTCTATTTAATTAAGCAACAGCAGTATAGATGTATATTAAGAGCTATTAAATTATAAAAGAAGAAAGAATTATGAGTGGCGTATTTGATTTTTTGAGTGAGTTTTTATTGTCAATAGGAATGAGCCAAGTTTGGGTTGACCGTTTGGATCGGATAATCATAGTCTTGGTCATTGTTGGGGTGGCTTTTGTTGTAGAGGCTATAATCCGGGCAATTGTTTTGCAGGCTATGAATAGTATTGGGAAAAGAATCAAATCGAATACTTGGCGTGAAATTTTAGTAAATAAAAAGATTTTTGGAGTCTTGTTACGCATTATTGCTCCCATCTTGATTCTTTCTATGATGTCGATGTATTTTACAGAAAAAGCACCTCTCTTAACCATTATATACAGAATATGTAATGCCTATATTATTTATGTAGTTATGCGTATGATCAGCTTTGTTCTGGCGGCTATATATGATATTTATACCTTAAAGGAAGAGTTTAAAGACAGGCCTTTAAAGGGATTGCTTCAGACCGGTCAAACCATTGTTTATTTTATAGGTGGAATTGTTATAATTAGTGTTTTAATTGGTAAGGAGGCCTCCGATTTGTTTATTGGTTTAGGTGCATCGGCTGCTGTATTGATGTTGATTTTCCAAGATAGTATTTTGGGAGTTGTTGCAGGGATTCAATTATCAGCAAACAATATGTTGCGTGTGGGAGATTGGATTACGATGCCAAAATATAATGTGGACGGTGATGTAATTGAGGTTACCTTGAATACAGTTAAAGTGCAGAATTTTGATAAGACCATAGTAACTGTACCTCCTTATGCCTTAATTAAAGAGTCTTTTCAGAACTATAGAGGAATGAAAGATGCGGGTGGTCGCAGGGTGAAACGCTCTTTGACTATTGATTTTGATACGGTTCAATTTTGTACACCTGAAATGATTGAGGAGTTTAAGAAAATCGACTGCTTAAGTAACTATCTAGAGAAAAAAGATAAAGAATTGAAAGTGTTCAATGAAAAGCATCCTGCTAAGGGAGCTAGTGAATTGAATGTTCGCAGACAAACTAATTTAGGTGTGTTCAGGGCATATATTGATGCGTATTTGAAACAACAGTTTGATTCAATTCAACAATCCGGATTTACCTTTTTAGTTCGTCAATTACAACCCACTGAATTTGGTATACCTATTGAGCTTTACTTCTTTACAAAAACAACCGTTTGGGCTGAGTACGAAGGGATTCAAAGTGATGTGTTCGACCATATTTTGGCATCGGTTCCATCGTTTGGACTGAATCTATATCAAGCTCCTTCGGGTGAAGATTTGCGTGAGTTGAAAGCATTACCGGAAAAGAAATAAGTGTGAACATTAATACTTTAAAATAAAAAAGATCATGAAAAGAGCTTTTACTGATGTTACTTTGAGGAGTCATCAGCATAAGCTCTTTTTTATTAAATTCGTTTGTGCTCTACTTTCCTAATAATCAGCCTATCCAAATCTTAACTATAACTAGAATAATGACAACTCCCTTATGAATAAACAAAGAATTGCGATAACCGGAGCTGCAGGCAATCTAGGTTCTCTTTTAGCCAAGAGATTGTTATATGAGGAGGTGAATTTGAATTTACTTATTCATCAAAAAGAGGTTCCTTATGAGTTGAGTTCAATTCAGAAAACAGAAACTTTTTCTATAGACTTGCGAAATAAAGAAGCTCTGCTCAATGCTTTAGACAAAGTTGATGTGGTTGTCCATTTTGCTGGTGTTTTGTTCAAACCGAATCCTGAGAAGTTCTTAAAAACCACTAACACAAAATATTTTCAAAACCTCTTAGATGTTGCTGTAAAACAAAAGGTTCAACGAATTATATTGATTAGTTTCCCTCATGTTGAAGGTGAGAGCTTCCCAGACAATCCGGCGAAGGGAATACTTAATGGAAATCCGATATCTGTTCATGCAAAAACCAGATTAGAGGAAGAAAAACTACTTTTTAATTATGCTAAAGAATACTCTTTTGAACCAGTTTCTTTGCGTGTTGGAATGGTGTATGGTAAGGGGATATTGATGATAGATGCAGCTCAATGGTTTGCTAAAAACCGTTTACTAGGAGTCTGGAAGTCCCCAACTTATATTCATTTAATATCTAAAGTTGATTTTGTAGATGCCACAACTGCTGCTTGTTTAAATAAAGAGGTTTATGGAATATATCATATTGGAGATGATGGAGTACAAACTCTTCAGGAGTTTCTAGATGATATAACTCAATATAAAAAGTATAAAAAGCCATGGCGTATGCCTTTATGGATGATATTAACAGCTGCACGTTTTTTTGAGTTGTGGTCTAAGTTGTTTAATACACGTAGTCCATTGACGGTGGATTTTATCAAGATTGGGAGAGTTTCTTATTATGGTGATACGGATAAGATGAGGAAAGAATTACTTCCTAATCTTAAATATAAGACCTACAAAGAGGGTATAAAATTATTCGATTGAAAAGGTTACTTTATAACTTAAAAGAGGATTAATATAGCTATTCCCAGAAGTCTTAAAACGGTGTTTTAAAAAGTTTTAGTCGGTCCTAGACCGAGCACCCTTCAGTCCTAGACCGAAGGCCTTGGGGGTCTTAGACCTAAAAAATAGAACTATCTTATCCGTTTGTTTTTTTTATTCAAAGCTGTGAGTCGAATCTTCTGAATCTAGTAGAATAAGGTGTATTCTCTCGCTATTGGAGGTGTATAACAATAAAAAAACCACTTTTTCTAAATTTTTACAAATACCGATGCAGTATTTTTGCTTATAGTGCATTTAATAGATAGTTTTGTTAATATAGTAACACAAGAAAAAAATATATTTATGAAAAAAAGAACAAGTTTTCTTCTCGGATTATTTAGTCTTTCATTATTATTACTTATGAGTTGTGCAACATCAAAAAATAGTTTAGCATTCTCTGAATTGAATGGAGAATGGAACATTATAGAAATAAATGGAAACGTAGTAGTTCCTGCCGATAATCAACCTTTTCCTTTTGTTAGCTTTGATACATCAACAGGTCGCTTAAGTGGAAACAGTGGCTGTAACCGAATGATGTCTACTATTGCTCCCGGAGCGAATGTGGGTGAAATTGTAATTGGTAACATTGGTTCCACTCGTATGGCTTGTAAAGATATGGAATTAGAAAGCACTGTTTTAAGTGCTATGGGAGAAGTTAAAAGCTACAAAAGAATTGATGCCGAAAAAATAGCATTATGTAATGCAAGCAACAAAGCTATTCTAATATTAGCTCCTAAAGGTGCTACAGGCGATTTGTCTGCTTTGAATGGTGAATGGCTTATAACCACGGTGAATAACGAAGCTGTTTCTTTTGATTTACACAAGCAACCCTTTATTGCTATTGACGTGGTTAAAGAATCAGTTCACGGTTATTTAGGTTGTAATTCCTTTACGGGTGGTTATAAAGTAGATGAGGCTGTAAACAACTCCATTTCATTCCCTACATTGGGATCAACAATGATGGCTTGTATGGATATGGCTTTAGAAGACAAAGTGTCAAAAGCACTCAATGCTGTTAAAACTTATAAGCTAACAGTGGAAGGTGTTGCTTTTTATGATGCTAATGGTGAACGAATAATGACATTACTGAAGAAGTAAAATAATTTTAGTGTTTGGTTAGTGAGTGAAGTAGGGGGGTCAATTCGTTGATCTCTCTACTTTTTTTATATCCAAATCCAAATTCTTTTATTTTTCTTTTAATAAAATTGAAATGATAATGGGGGCACCAAAGAGTGCAGTTACTGCATTAATGGGTAAAGTTCCTTGTAATCCGGGTAATTGAGATATTAAATCACAGAATAACATAATGATTGCACCACATCCCATGGAGGCAAATAAAACAACTCGATGATTCGCTGTTTTGAATAATCCTCGGGCTATATGAGGTGTTGTGATTCCGATAAAAGCGATTGGCCCAGTAAAGGCAGTACTGGTACCTGCCAATAACGCCGTAAGCAGAATGACAAGTACTTGTAGTTTTTTTACAGAAAACCCCAATCCTTTAGCATAATTATAACCTAGCAGTAAAGCGTTGAGCGATTTTTGGAGTAATAGGGCTCCAATTATTCCTACTAAAGTAAAAGTGAAAAGTACTTTAATTTGATCCCATCCCACAGCAGATAAACTGCCAAAAGTCCACGTAACAAATAACTTAAGTGTGTCCGGGTTGCTAATACTCTGAAGGATACTAACAATGGCTCCCGCAAAGTAACCAATCATTAATCCTACAATAAGTAATGAAACGGTTTGTCGCACTCGTAATGCCACAAAAACCACAAGTAATAAAACAATGGTTGCCCCTATTATGGCAGCAGTAACTTGTCCCCATCCACTTAAATAATTAAGAAATGGAAGAGAAACTCCGGATAATGTAAGTAAGGCTACGCCTAAGCTGGCTCCGGATGTTACTCCTAATACATCGGGCCCGGCCAGGGGATTATTAAAAAGAGTTTGCATAAGAACTCCGGATATAGCTAATCCTGCTCCGGTAAGTATAGCAGTTAAGGCTTTAGGTAATCGGTGATTTAATAAAATCTCTCGTTGAATGTCTACTTCAGGATTTCCTTTAATAGCTTCCCATAGTTCAGCAGGTGAAAAAATGACACTGCCTAAAGCTAAATCGGCTATTAAGGCAAGAATAAAGAGTACACAGAGCAGAACTACTAATCGTTTCATAAATAAAGGTCTTAAAAATCTTTACTTTAGTTTATCCATAAAGGTAAGCTCATAATCCGGAAGTAAATGAGGATGTGCAATTTTTATTAAATCTTTTAATAAAAAATCAGGTCGTGCTACCCCTAACTCCCAATAATCATTACCCCCTTTTTTATTCATTCTTTTATTGGAGTTATATACTTCTCCTGACTTATAAGCATTAAACAACTTGTATCGTTGATCCATAGCACCCAATTGCTCTAAAGTTTCTACCTGTGCATTGATCCACAAATCGGCTTTATTGAAATAAACCAATGCTTCTTCAATAGTGGAGTTAATACTTCCTTTGTCTTGATTATCAGCATAATGGTAATAAATACCTGCATCACTTAGTAGTTGTGCATTGAAACTTTTCCCCCCAGGCATAGACCACGAGCCTCTAAAATCTTGTCCGGTTAAAACAGAGGGTTTAATTAAGGTGGAGTCTGAAACTAAACTTTTGGCTTTGTTGTATTTATTCTCAATGTCAAGAAATAACTCTTGTGCTAAGGAATCTTTATCGAAAAATGCTGCAACAAACTTAATCCATTCAGCTCTTCCCAAAACAGTTTCTTCTTGCCATTCAATGTTATAAAGAATAGTAAGCCCTGTTTGTTTTAAACGTTTAGTGTTTTCATCATCTGCATTATAGGCAGACGTCATAATAGCATCGGGACGTAGTAATAAAAGTCTTTCCGTATCCAAATTAAAAGAATCGCCTAAGTCTTTTATTTTTCCTTCTTTAACCCGTTGTATAATATGGGGGTTGTAAATGTAATCCGGATTGCATACACCCGTTATCAATTGATTAATCCCTAGTAGTTCTGCAAATCCTAAATGAGTAGCAGAATTGACCACCAATTCTTTAATAGGAATGAGAATAGTCTGTCCATTTGTTGGTGTCTGAACCGTCGTATCTTTAATTAAAAAGTAGGTTTCATAAATAGTTCCTGGGTTCCAAGGGTTAAACACCGTTACTTGGGTGTACTCTTTGTTAGAGTAATCAATGTCAAACCCTTTGGCATAAGCAAGAGAGGATTGATGTTTGGCCTCTTGTGTGGATGGTTTTTGACATGAAGTCAGGCAACTTAAAGTGAGAAAAAGAAAGAAGCAAGTTTGTTTTATATATTTCATAGCGTTGGTTGAATTATGCGAGAGCAAAAGTAAGAAAAAAATCCTTAGAGTAATAAAAAGGAAGGCTAGTAATAAAAAATGTGTCTGACTTATTGTCATATTGAAAAAAATAAAGAAGTTAATCTGTTTTGGCACGAGGTTTGTTTGTTAGTATGATGAAAGTCTTACTGACAGCTAAAAAGAAAGTAGACGATTAAAAGAAAGTATAAAAAGAATAAATAATTAAACTAAAATAAAATCATGGGAAAAATAATTGGAATCGATTTAGGAACCACAAACTCTTGTGTTGCTGTATTCGAAGGTAACGAGCCTGTAGTAATCACCAACGATGAGGGTAAAAGAACAACACCTTCTATAATAGGGTTTGATGGTGATGAAAGAAAAGTAGGAGATCCTGCCAAACGTCAGGCCATTACTAACCCACAAAGAACCGTTTCATCTATCAAACGTTTTATGGGTGAAAATTGGGAACAAGTGCAAAATGAAGTGGCTAACGTACCTTATAAAGTAGTAAAAGGTGACAATAACACTCCTAGAGTTGACATTGATGGTCGTTTATATACCCCTCAGGAATTATCAGCAATGATTCTTCAAAAAATGAAGAAAACAGCCGAAGACTACTTAGGGCAAGAAGTAACCAATGCAGTAATTACTGTACCTGCTTATTTCTCTGACTCACAACGTCAAGCTACTAAAGAAGCCGGTCAAATTGCAGGATTAAATGTAGAGCGTATTGTGAATGAGCCAACAGCAGCTGCTTTAGCTTATGGATTGGACAAAGTTCACAAAGATATGAAAATTGCTGTATTCGACTTAGGTGGTGGTACTTTTGATATCTCTATATTAGAGTTTGGTGGAGGTGTTTTTGAAGTGCTTTCAACAAACGGTGATACTCACTTAGGAGGTGATGATTTTGACCAAGTGGTGATTAACTGGTTGGTAGAAGAATTCAAGAAAGATGAAGGAGCTGATTTAACTCAAGATCCAATGGCTATGCAACGCTTGAAAGAAGCTGCAGAAAAAGCTAAAATAGAATTGTCTTCAACAACAAGCACCGATATTAACTTACCATATATTATGCCGGTTGATGGTGTGCCTAAACACTTAGTGAAAAAAATTACGCGTGCTAAGTTTGAATCTTTAGCTCACGAAATGATTCAAAGATGTTTAGGTCCTTGTCAAAAAGCAATGAGCGATGCAGGACTTAAAAACTCCGACATTGATGAGGTATTATTGGTAGGTGGATCAACTCGTATACCAGCTATTCAGCAATTAGTAGAAGATTTCTTTGGACAGGCTCCCTCAAAAGGAGTTAACCCGGACGAGGTAGTTGCTTTAGGTGCAGCAGTTCAAGGTGCAGTATTGAGTGATGATATTGAAGGAGTAGTATTACTAGACGTTACTCCTCTATCGGTAGGTATCGAAACGCTGGGTGGTGTTATGACTAAGTTGATTGATGCTAACACAACTATACCTGCTAGAAAAACAGAGACTTTCTCTACTGCCGCTGACAATCAAACCGAAGTTACTATTCACGTAATTCAAGGGGAACGTCCTATGGCTAATCAGAATAAGTCAATTGGACAATTTAACTTAACAGGTATTTCTCCGGCACCTCGTGGTGTACCTCAAATTGAAGTATCTTTTGATATCGATGCGAATGGTATTTTGAAAGTATCTGCTAAAGATAAAGCAACAGGTAAAGAACAAAGTATACGTATTGAAGCTTCTTCCGGATTGAGTAAGGAGGAGATTGAAAAGATGAAAGCAGAAGCAGCAGCAAATGCTGAAGCAGATCAAAAAGAACGTGAAAAAATTGATAAACTAAACCAAGCTGATAGTTTGATTTTCCAAACTGAAAAACAGTTGAAAGATTTAGGAGATAAATTGCCTGCTGATAAGAAAGCACCGATTGAGGCAGCTCTTACTAAGTTAAAAGATGCTCATAAAACTCAAAACATTGAGGCTATTGATTCATCCATGGCTGAATTGAATACTGCATTCCATGCTGCTAGCGAGGAAATGTATGCTCAAAGCGGACAAGCTGGTGCAGGAGCTGATGCTGGTGCAGGACAAGCTAACGCTAATGCTTCAGATTCAAGTGATGACAATAACGAAAATGTTCAAGACGCAGACTTTGAAGAAGTGAAATAAGATCGATTAAATAACAGAAACTAAAGAATTTGTTTCTTATACTATAAAGCGTGGAACTCAATTGGATTCCACGCTTTTTTTGTGCTTTTGAGGACACGAAAGGTTATTATTCTTTTATTTTTAGCTTAATTATACCACGACTTATAGACCGAGATAGGGTACGGCTTATTTCTATTTAAACAGTTTTATTCGTTTCAAATCTTTATCTCTTCCAAACAACAATAAAAGTCTTTTTTGTTCATCTAATGTTGGGATTTTTACAGTCATAGTTCCAATTGATAGTTCATAGAAATCTTCTACATCAACATCTTGCCACCTACCATTTCTTTTCACTTGAAGTCCACCCATCACCTCTAAATCCATTAAGGGGAGTTTGAATCTACTAAAATTAGAACGAAACAATTCATCTTCCTTGGTTTCAGGGGTAGTTTCCATATACTCTCGCAGTAAATGTTGCAATTCGTTTGAGCCGGCCTTTGTTGTCAATATATCAATATCAGAAGTATCTTGAAGGTTAAGATCAGATAAAATCATTGCTGAAGAACCTATTATACACCATTCAGATTCTATTTTCTGAAACTTATCTGCAATTTCAATCAAAGTTTGAATAATTCTTTCTTTTATTTCCATATACTAATTGTTCTTTCTATGACAAATTCAACATTCGGATTTATTACTCTCAATCACTACTTCAACTTGGTAATGAGACCTTTTCTTGTTCAAATCTTCCATATAGAACGATACAATATCGCATTTTTTCGGGTTCGCTGTTGTTAAGTTATTTATCAGGTTCTCTGGATCAATAGAGTAAACTGTTATTCCACTGTTTTTTTCATTGTATCGGTAGTACATCTTCCGTTGGAGCAATATTTTTGGTTCGTTTCCTGTATTTCTGTCTGTTTAATGATTTGAAAATACACAATGCCCGCGTAACAACTAAATATTTTAGATGAATGTGCCTTTTCTCACCAATTAATTTGTTTGAATATTATCGTTTTTTTATCATATATTTATGTTCTATTTATTCTGAAACTTATGAACGCTGAATAAGGAGAGAGTATTAATCTTTCCAATTATTCATACTAACTCTTTCAATTTACTTATAAAAACTAACCCTATGTTGTTCAAGTGTTACAAAAGGGCAAGAATTGAAATGTTAAAAATATGCAAAAAAATACAGTTTGGTGCTACTGCTGATGAAATAGATGATCTTGCTCATAAAGTAATAACTGGAGAAAAAATAGCCACATCTTCTCTCCATGACTATTACCTTATAGGAAAAAAGAAACAAAGTAAAATAGGAGATGTCTTTTCGATATTAAACTCAACAAAAGAAGAAGTAGCAAGAGTAGAAATTACAAAAGTTGAACTTGTGAAATTTGGAGATATAACCGAGCAGTTTGCAAAAGAAGAGGGAGATAGTAGTCTAGTGAATTGGTTGGCAATCCACCAACCCTATTATAGCAAACTGCTTTCAGAGATTGATAAAGAATTAAATTCCGAAGCTTTACTAGTTTGTGAGTGGTTTGAAATTATAGATTAAAAATCAAGGTAAATATATTATGGATATACTAGAGGTCTCAAAACAAAGACAAGAGAAAGCGTGGGAGATAATAACAAAGGCTGAACTTTTCCAACAATGGGAAAATATGGGAGGAGAAGTCAATGTGGTCGGTTCCCTGAAATCCGGATTACTTATTCATCGAGATATTGATGTTCACGTCTATACAGAAACGGTTTTGATTGAAGAAAGCTTCTCTGTTATGGCAGAACTAGCGAAAAGATTGAATATAAAAAGTATTCAATATAGTAACTTGATTAATACAGAAGAAGAATGTATTGAATGGCACGCATTATTTCAAGATAGTAACAAGGATACTTGGAAGTTAGATGTTATTCATATCCGTGAAGGATCTATGTATGATGGTGTTGTAGAAAATGTGACTAAAATGATTAGAGAAAAACTAACACCTGAAATTCGTCAGACAATACTTCAAATTAAATACGATATGCCAAAAGATGGAATAATTCCAGGAATAGAGGTGTATCATGCCGTTTTTGATGGGAAAGTGAAGACATACAGCGAGTTACTACAATGGCGTAAAGACAATCCATTAATGGATAGCCTTACTTGGTTACCATAAAACGATTGGAGTTAATCGAAGTGACAACGACATTGTTTCTTACAATTTATAAATAATCAAAAGGGCTTAAAGAAAAAATCTTTAAGCCCTTTTGATTATTTAAAGTAACCTGAATGGTTTAGAAAGGAAGATCATCTGTTTCTTGACCGGCATTAAATTCTGGCATTGAATCCGGAGCCGGAGGAGGAACAGGAGCACCAGAGAAATCCGAACCACCTTCTGCTACTCTTTCCACACGCCAAGCCCTGATACTGTTAAACCAACGATCGTTCCATTGGCGAGCATCTATATCGAAAGAGATGGTTAAGTTATCACCCATTTCTATATTAAACTCTTGTATTTTATCTTCACCAAACACAGTGAAACACATTTTTTTGGGATATTGATCATCATTTTCAATAACAAATTCTTGTAACTTCCATTCGTTACCCGATGACTTTGATACTCCATTTTTTATGGGGAGCACTGCAATAATTCTACCTGTAAATTCCATTATATCTTAGTTATTTTATTCTTTGCGAAGTTACAAATTTTAAAAGATTCTATAGAATATCACAAGGAGTATTTTTATTTCTAAAGATTACGATAGGATGATCTTTTTTCTTAACTTTGGCAATAGTATAAAAATAACCCAAAATAATTTAGTATATGGAATTTATAGTTTCGAGCACTTCGCTCTCTAGCCATCTACAGGCTGTAGGACGTGTAATTAATGCTAAAAATACATTACCCATTCTTGATTGTTTCTTGTTTCAGTTAAAAGAAAATATGTTATCTATTACTGCTTCAGATGGAGAAACAACTATGGTTACCTCTGTTGAAGTGAATAATAGTAAGGAAGATGGAGATTTTGCAGTGAATGCAAAAACTATTTTAGATGCATTGAAAGAGGTGCCTGAACAACCTCTGACTTTTAAAATTAATATGGAGTCACTAGAGGTTACTGTAAATTACAAAAATGGACAATACAGCTTAATGGGACAGCCATCGGAAGATTTCCCTCAGCTGATTGAACTGAATGAAGAAAAGGTGGTTAATTTAGCAATGCAGCCCGATGTGTTATTAGATGGATTTAATCGGTCGGTTTTTGCTACTGCTGATGATGAATTACGTCCTGTAATGAATGGTGTTTATTTCGATATTTCGGAGTCATCTGTTACATTAGTGGCCTCTGATGGGCATAAATTGGTGCGTTACCAAATATCTTCTGAGGGAAACAATGAGCGTGCTGCTTTTATTTTGCCTAAAAAACCGGTTAATTTACTGCGTAGTATACTGAATCGTGAACACGAACCGGTAGCCATCAGTTTTGATGAGCGTAATGCAGTGTTTTTATTGAAAAACTTTAAGTTGGTTTGTCGCTTAATTGAAGGTAGATATCCTAACTATAACTCGGTTATACCTCAAAATAATCCATTTAAAGTAACTATTGATCGTCAATTATTCATTGGAGCTTTACGTCGTGTTTCTATTTTCTCTTCTCAAGCAAGTAGCTTGATTAAGCTTCACATTGAAAATAATGAAATTAAGATATCTGCCCAAGATATTGATTTCTCTACATCGGCCGAAGAAGTTCAAAGTTGTCAATACGATGGTTCTGCTATGAGCATAGGGTTTAAATCTACTTTTTTAATTGACATGTTGAATAATATATCTTCAGATGAAATTGTAATGGAGTTAGCCGATCCCTCAAGAGCAGGGGTGGTGCTTCCTGTAGAGCAAGAAGAGGGGCAAGATTTGCTTATGTTGCTTATGCCAATGATGTTAAATGATTAATTCCTACCTATAAAGTAGAATAAAGATAAATGAAATTAAACTTAAAGAATCCCATTGTTTTCTTCGATTTAGAAACAACCGGGACAAATATCAATACCGATCGTATTGTAGAGATAAGCTATATTAAAGTACACCCTAATGGTAATGAGGAGAGTAAAACCTTAAGAATTAATCCGGAGATGCCTATCCCTGCAGACTCATCTGCAATACACGGCATTTATGATGCGGATGTGGCAGATTGCCCGCCATTCAAAGAGGTTGCAAAAAACATAGCCAAGGATTTTGAGGGAGCTGATATTGCAGGCTTTAATTCCACTCGATTTGATATTCCTGTATTAGCTGAAGAGTTTTTACGTGCAGATGTTGATTTAGATTTAAGTCGCCGTAAGTTTGTTGATGTTCAAGTTATATTCCATAAAATGGAGCAGCGAACTTTAGAAGCAGCATACAAATTCTATTGTAATAAGACATTAGAAGATGCTCATTCGGCTGAAGCGGATACCCGGGCAACTTATGAAGTGTTGAAAGCACAGTTAGATCGTTATTCTGAGTTGGAAAATAGTATTGAGTATTTGGCTGAATTCTCCACATACAACAGAAACGTAGATTTGGCGGGACGTATGATTTATGATGAAAATGATGTAGAGGTATTTAATTTTGGTAAATACAAGGGAGTTCCAGTTGAAGAGGTTTTGGAAAAAGACCCGGGTTATTTTAATTGGATATTAAATAGTGATTTTACACTAAATACTAAAGCGGTGTTGACAAAAATACGCTTACGTGCATTAACAGGTAAGTAATGTTGAAAGGGAAGAAAATAGTTTTGGGAATTACGGGAAGTATAGCTGCTTATAAAGCTTGTTATATTATTCGTGGTTTGATAAAAAAAGGAGCCGAAGTTCAAGTTGTCATCACTCCATCGGGAAAAGAATTTATTACTCCAATAACTTTATCTGCTTTAACCAGTAAACCTGTTATTAGTGAGTTCTTTGCTCAACGAGACGGTACATGGAATAGTCATGTGGATTTAGGTTTATGGGCTGACGCCATGTTAATTGCTCCGGCTACAGCATCTACGTTAGGAAAAATGGCTCATGGGATAGCCGATAATATGTTAATCACGACCTATTTATCAATGAAAGCTCCTGTTTTTATTGCTCCTGCAATGGATTTGGATATGTTCGCTCATCCATCTACGCATCGAAATATGGATGTTCTGCGTTCGTATGGAAATCAGATTATTGAACCAACTTCTGGAGAATTAGCTAGTCATTTAGTAGGTAAAGGTAGAATGGAAGAGCCCGATCAAATTATAGAATATTTAGAGGCTTATTTTGAAACATTAAATGACTTAAAAGACAAGAAAATATTAATTACTGCCGGTCCAACTTTTGAGCCTATTGATCCGGTTCGTTTTATTGGAAATTACTCTTCTGGGAAAATGGGTTATGCTTTAGCCGAAGAGTGTGCTCAAAGAGGTGCAGAAGTTACTTTAATTAGTGGTCCCGTTAATTTGGAGTTGACTTCTGATTCCATTCAAAAGATAGACGTGAAGACTGCCTCTGAAATGTATCAGGCTTCAATAGAAATGTTCCCTATAATGGACGCTGCCATTTTATGTGCAGCAGTTGCCGATTTTACCCCTGAACAAACTTTTGATAAAAAAGTAAAACGGGAAGGGAATCAGCTTTCATTAGAGTTGAAACCCACACAAGATATTGCGGCATCTTTAGGTAAGATGAAGAAACCCAATCAAAAATTAGTAGGGTTTGCTTTAGAAACCAATGATGAGGTAACGCACGCTAAAGGTAAATTAAAACGGAAAAATTTAGATTTCATTGTTCTTAATTCTTTGAGAGATTCGGGAGCTGGATTTCAAGTGGATACAAATAAAGTTTCTTTAATTGATGAAGATACTGTTGTTGACTTACCTCTTAAATCTAAGACTGCAGTAGCAATAGATATTATTGATCGGTTGAAGCAGATTATGCTTTAATTCTCTCGTAGAATCTCTTATTTTATATCGATTTCCAAGATTAAGTTTATGTTGCAAACACTCTATATACAGAATTATGCTTTAATTGAGCAATTATCAATCCCTTTTCATAAAGGGTTTTCTGTTATTACAGGAGAAACCGGAGCCGGAAAATCTATTTTACTAGGTGCTATCAATTTACTGTTAGGACAGCGTGCGGACAGTAAATCAATTCGTACAGGAGCTGATAAGTGTATTATAGAAGCAACCTTTAAAATAGATAAAGTAGGTTTTTTAGCTTTTTTTGAAGAGAATGGTTTGGATTTTGATGAAGAGTGTATTCTCCGGCGTGAAGTTTCTTCATCGGGTAAAAGCCGTGCTTTCATTAATGATACTCCGGTAAACTTAGTTCAAATGCGTCTGCTTGGAGATCGATTAATCGATATTCACTCACAGCATCAAAATTTACTTTTAGCTAAGGAGAGTTTTCAGTTAGATGTCATTGACGTTATGGCACATAATGAAGAACTACTACAATCATATCAAGATGCTTACAACTCATGGCAGAAAAAAAATAAAAAACTGACTTTGCTTATTCAAGAAGCAGAAGAAGGTAAAACCAAGCAGGATTATTTGCAATTTCAATTGGAACAGTTGGAAGAAGCTAATTTAGTAGAAGACGAGCTGATACATTTGGAGGAGAATTTTGAGTTACAAACTCACGCTGAAGAAATTAAAGAATCTTTATATAAACTAGGACATTTATTTGATAACGAGGAAAGAGGAGTACTTTCGTCCATACACGAAAGTATGCGATTGATGAAAGATTTAAATGCTGTTTTTACACCATCGAAAGAACTTTCTGAACGTCTATCTAGTGTTTATATTGAGTTGAAAGATGTGCTGAATGAGGTTTACAAAGAGGAGCAAAACATTGAGTTTGATCCGATGGAGTTAGAACGTATTCAGAACAGATTAAATTTAATTTACTCTCTACAGCAGAAACATAGTCTTCAAACAGTTGAAGAACTCATACAATTAAAAGAAGAGTACGCAGCGGAGTTACAAAATATTACTTCCTTAGACGATGAAATTGAAGCCCTGAAAAAGGAAATTAATGATTCCTTTGCTGATGTTAAATTAAGAGCCAAAGAGTTATCAAAACGACGTATAGATGTTGCAGAACAATTTGAAAAAGATATTACGAAGCAACTGATTCCTTTGGGAATGAAGAATGTACAATTTCTTGTTGATGTAAAAGAGAGAAAAGAACTGAATCAATGGGGGGAGGATTTAATAACCTTTACTTTTTCAGCAAACAAAAATAGTCCGTTACAACCCTTAAGTAATGTGGCTTCCGGAGGTGAAATAGCTAGAGTTATGCTCTCTATTAAAGCACTGATGGCAGGAAAAATGCAACTTCCAACCATCATTTTTGATGAGATAGACACTGGTGTGTCAGGTGAAATAGCTGAACGGATGGCTATTATTATGGAAGAGATGAGCCATAACAATAGGCAAGTTATTAGCATTACTCATTTACCTCAAATTGCAGCCAGAGGAGAAACACACTATAAAGTGTATAAAAAAGATAATGAATATCAGACAAATAGTCATATTAGTGAACTAAATAATGAGGAGCGTATTGCCGAGATTGCTCAAATGGTAAGTGGCTCTACTTTAACAAAAGCAGCTTTAGATAATGCCAAAGTATTGCTTGGACTACAATAAAAGAAGAAAAGATGAATCAAAGAAATGAAATGGTTTTCGGGGTTAGAGCAGTGATTGAGGCTGTTCAAGCCGGTAAGGAAATAGATAAGATACTTATAAAAAAAGATATTCAAAGCGAATTATCGAAAGAGCTTTTTGAAGCAATAAGAGGTACCAAAATACCTGTTCAGCGGGTTCCTCTTCAGAAATTAAATAGAGAAACTAGAAAGAATCATCAGGGTGTTATTGCTTTTATTTCTCCCATTACTTATTATCGAATAGAAGATATAGTTCCTTTTTTATATGAAAAAGGAGAAACTCCGTTGCTTGTTATGTTAGATGGAGTAACCGATGTGAGAAATTTTGGTGCTATTGCCCGTACTTGTGAATGTGCCGCAGTAGATGCTATTATTATACCTTCAAAAGGGAGTGTATCAGTTAATGCGGATGCCATAAAAACTTCAGCCGGAGCGTTGATGACTCTTCCTGTTTGTAGAGAGGATAATTTAAAAGCGTCTTTGCAATTTTTGAAAAATAGTGGTTTTCAGATTATTGCGGCTACTGAAAAAGGAGAGGAGCTTTATTCTTCAGTAGATTACTCGGTACCAACTTGCATTGTTATGGGGGCAGAAGATGTGGGAATATCAAATGCTCTTTTAGCTTTATGCGATAAATGGGTATATATTCCTATTTTAGGTTCAATAGAATCATTGAATGTTTCCGTAGCTGCAGGAATCATTATGTACGAAGCGGTTAAGACAAGAATGTTAAATACAAAAGATAAATAAATGAAACGAGTTCTTCTATTAGTATTGGTAAGTTTCCTAAGTATAAGCTGGGCGGTTGCTCAAGCGCCTAAGTGGATGAAGAAAACTCGAAAAGCAGTTTTCTCTATTGTTACTTATAACGATAAAGATGAAATTTTACAGACAGGCAATGGCTTTTTTGTTGATAGCAAAGGAGTAGGAGTTTCTAAATATACTCTTTTTGAAAATGCACATCGTGCTGTAGTTATTGACACAGATGGGAAATCTATGAATGTGGAGTCTATTATGGGCGTGGATGATATGTACGATGTTATAAAATTTAAAGTAGATATTCCTAAGTCGGTAGAAGCTTTAATTCCAGCAGTAGGTGTGCCTAAAGAGGGAGAAACAGTATATTTACTAGGCTATGCTTCTCAGCAAAAGGAGGAAAGCGAAGTGGGTAAAGTTAAAGAAGTGTCTAAGGTTGGGAATTATAACTATTATACTTTGAACTTGCCTCTTAAAGAAAAGATGATTAGTTGTCCGGTAATGAATGAGAAAGGTGAAGTGTTAGGTTTGTCACAAGAAGCTGTAGGCAATGAAAACTTCATTAGTTATGCTGTGGATGTTAATTACATTATAAATCAGTCCATAAGTGCCCTTTCTTTTAACGATTTATCCTTGAAGAAAATTGGAATAAAAAAGGCACTTCCTGAGAAGGTAGATGATGCTTTGATATTTCTTTATTTAGCTTCTTCTCAAGTACAAGGCGAGGAGTATCTTAATTTATTGAGCGATTTTATTGCTTCATTTCCTCAACATACCGAAGGATACGTTAGGAGAGCAAATTATGTTGCTTTTCAAGGTGCTAATGCAAATATGAAAGAGGTTGAGAATGACATGAATAAGGCTTTAAGTGTTGCAGAAAATAAGGACGAGGTGTATTATAATTATGCCCTTTTAATCTATAATTATGCTTTAACGAAAATAGACGATATTCCTTCCGGATGGAGCTTTTCTGATGCTGAAAATATAATAAACAAAGGGTTAGCTATAAAAAACCTTCCGGTTTATAAACAATTAAAGGGAGATATTAAATTTGCTATGACCAATTATAGTGATGCATTCAATCTGTATCAAGAGGTGAATCAATCGGATATGGCTTCTCCTGCTTCGTTCTACAGTGCAGCTAAAGCTAAGGAGTTAATGGGGGCTGATGCCAAAGAAATTTTAGTTTTGTTGGATAGTTGTGTGAGTCGTTTACCTGAACACGTATCGGAAACTGAAGCAACCTATTTTTTAGAGCGAGCTCAGTTGCTGTCGTCAATGGAAGAATACAGAAAGGCAATGACCGATTACGACTCCTTCTATAATGCTACGGGAGGAAAAGTAAACGATGTGTTTTATTATCTTAGAGGCCAAGTTGCTCGCGATAGCAAGTTATTCCAAAAAGCATTAGACGATTTTTCTGAAGCTCTTTTGTTAAACCCCAATGAGGTGATTTATCATATTGAACTGGGAGCTACAAATATTAGAGTGGGACGTAATGAAGATGCTCAGCAAAACTTCTTAAATGCAATAAAACTGAATCCTGAATACAGTGAGGCCTATCGATTATTAGGCGTTGCACAGATGCAAATGAAGAATAAAAGTGAGGCTTGTAAGAACTTTCATAAAGCTAAAGAGTTGAATGATACATTGGCCGACGATTTAATTAAACGTTATTGCGAATAGTTTAATTCACTGAAATCATATAAAAAACCGACTCTATTGTTTTTTACAATAAAAGAGTCGGTTTTCTTATTTCCGGGCGATGAATTTTAATGCTTTTTTTTATGGCGTTTCTGCGGCTTGTGATAGGGTCTAAGACCCAAGGTGCTTCGGTCCTAGACCGAAGGGGTGTCGGTCTAGGACTGAAGGGTGCTCGGTCTAGGACCGATTAAATTATGAAAAATACCTCCTTAAGTTTTATGCGGTTATTGCATCTTTTTTGCTTGTAAAAGTGATAATAAATCGGCTACCATAAAGCTGCTTCCTCCAATAAAAATCAAGTCTTCTTTTTCACTTTGTTTTTTTGCTTCATCCAAAGCTATTTCAATGGAGGAGTAAGACGTTCCATTTAGCCCCACTTCCTTTGCAAGTTGGTTTAGTTCTTCTTCATTTACTGCCCTATCAATTTGAGGTTTAGTAAAATAATAGATTGCTTCTTTAGGCAGAATATGTAAAACACCCAAAATGTCCTTATCATTTACCATTCCAAAAACAATATGTAACTGTTTGTGTGGTGTAATTTCCAGTTGTTTAACTATTTCAGTAATCCCCTCTACATTATGTCCTGTGTCGCAAATAACAGTGGGTTGGGCAGCTAACTTTTGCCACCTGCCCAATAAACCTGTAGTTTTAGACACTGTAGCAAATCCGTCGCGAATATTTTGTTCGGATATGGAGTAATTTAACTCTTTTAGTTTCTCTATTGCATACAATAAGGTGTTTGTATTCTTTATCTGATAAATACCCGCCATCTCACCATATAAATCCTTTGGAAATAAAGAGTCGTAAATCCATCCTCCTTGTTTTGCCGGTTTGGTACCTTTTAAAGTAACTTGGGGATTATCTTCAGCAAAAAGTATCGGTGCATTGAGTTCCTCAGCTTTTTCTTTGAAAACAGAAGCTGTTTCAATGTGTGTTTCACCTATAATTACAGGAGTATTTGCTTTTATTATACCGGCTTTTTCTTTGGCAACTTGAGCTAAGGTGTTACCTAGGAGTTGTGTATGATCCAAACCAATATTTGTAATGATTGATAAATCCGGTTGAATAATGTTAGTACAATCCAAGCGGCCTCCCAAGCCAACTTCTATAACTGCTACATCCACTTGTTCTGCTTCAAAGTACTTGAAAGCCATTGCTGTAGTTAACTCAAAAAAAGAGGGGTACAGAGGTTCAAAAAAAGACTTATTGTTATTGATGAAATCTATAACGAAACCTTCTGAAATAGGATTTCCATTTATGCGTATTCTTTCCCTAAAATCCAGCAAGTGTGGAGAAGTATAAAGTCCAACCTTGTATCCGCTATGCTGTAATATGGAAGCTAATGAGTGTGAGGTGGAACCTTTTCCATTGGTACCCCCAATGTGTATGGTTCTATAGTTTCGATGTGGATGATTAAAATAAGCATCTAAATCGTAGGTGTTTTGTAGTCCTTCTTTATAGGCTTTACTCCCTATCTTTTGGAACATTGGAGTACTATTATAAAGATATTCGATTGTTTCTTTATAGTTCATTTTATTTGATGGAATTTTACTTGCATAGAAACTTTATTTCTATATATTTGTTATTAAGACATAATCAATTGTTTATGCAACTGATTGGGGTGTTAATTTGCAAATATCAACATTTTAACCTTAAAAGAGATGGGAAAAAAGAAGAATTTTATACTTGATACCAATGTAATCCTTCACGATTACAAATGCCTTTCAAACTTTGAAGAAAATGATATTTATCTACCCATTGTAGTTTTAGAAGAACTCGATAAGTTTAAGAAAGGGAACGAGCAAATCAATTTTAATGCTCGAGCTTTTTCTCGTGAGTTAGATGCACTAACTGATGACTCTTTATTTACAGAAGGTACCGTTTTAGGTGAAGGGTTAGGACGTTTATTTATTGTTGCGGGCGATGTGGAATCAAAAAAGGTATCTGCTTCCTTTCCTGAAAGAAAACCGGATCATCGCATATTGGCTACTGCCGATTATATCAGTGAAAAATATCCTGATATGGTAACTGCATTGGTGACTAAAGATGTTAACCTTCGAATGAAAGCCCGTTCACTAGGCATAATGAGTGAAGATTACATCAATGATAAGGTGATGAATGAAGATATCTTTGATAAATCGAATGAGATTTTTGAGGGGGTATCGTCAGAATTAATTGATAAATTATATACAACCAAAGGAGGGGTTGATATTGAGTTGTTTGGTGATTTACGAAGAATCATTCATCCCAATGAGTGCTTTATTCTTAAAAGCGAGAGTAATACAGCTTTAGCCCGATTTAACCCGTTCACCAATCACGTTGTATTAGTTGAAAAAAGAAGAAATTATGGCATTGAACCACGTAATGCTGAACAAGCTTTTGCTTTTGAAATTCTTAACGATCCGGATGTTAAGCTCGTTGGTTTAACCGGTAAGGCAGGAACAGGTAAAACTTTACTTGCTTTAGCTGCAGCCTTGGCCAATGCCGATAATTATAAGCAAATTCTTTTGGCTCGTCCCATTGTTTCTTTATCTAATAAAGATATTGGTTTTCTACCAGGTGATGCCCAAGATAAAGTAGCACCTTTTATGCAACCTTTATTTGATAATTTGAATGTTATTAAACGTCAGTTTGCCATTAATTCTGTAGAGGTTCGTAAAATTGATGAAATGCAAAAAGGGAGTCAGTTGGTCATTGAAGCATTGGCTTTTATCAGAGGGCGTAGTTTAAGTGAAACTTATTGTATTATTGATGAGGCACAAAATTTAACTCCTCATGAAATTAAAACAATTATAACACGGGCAGGAGAGGGGACTAAAATGGTGTTTACCGGAGATATTCATCAAATTGATCATCCATATTTAGATACACACTCCAATGGATTGGTGTATATGATTGACCGAATGAAAGAGCAAGATGTTTTTTCACACGTTAACTTAATTAAAGGAGAACGTAGTAAATTAAGTGAGTTGGCTAGTAACTTGTTATAATGAATATGAATCTGTCTTAAAAAATAAAATAAATAAACAGATTGTTTGTAGAATAGTTGCATTTTATAGAACAAAAGATTAATTTCCATTGTTGTTTGTTTATGATTCAAATGATATTTTTATTCACAAATTAAAATTTATAATTATGAAGGGTTTTAATATCTTAGGAGCTTTTTTAAGTGGAGCTATTGTAGGTGCAGTTTTTGGAATACTGTTTGCACCTGAAAAAGGAGAGAATACACGTGAATTAATTGCTGAAAAACTTCGTGAAAGAGGCATCAAGTTGAGTAAATCTGATTTAGATGAGTTGGTGAGTGATATTGCCTCAGAAGTAAAGGACATAGTTGATTAAATTCATGACAATTATTTAGAGAAACAGAACTATTATGTTTAGCGATAAAACAATTTCGAGTGTGAAAGAACTTTTTGAAGAGATTAAAAAATATCTGGTACTTCAAAAGGAATATACCAAATTAGAAATAACAGAAAAGTTGACTATTCTTTTTTCTGCTTTAATTTTAATTATTTTATTCGTTATTTTAGGCATGGTAGCTCTGTTTTTCCTTTTAATGGCTTTAGCCTATGCTTTAGTCCCTTTAGTTGGAGGTTTAGGAGCAAGTTATTTAATTATTGGTATTGTTTATGTTGTCTTGATTCTCTTGGTTTATTTAATGAGAAAAAAACTCATTATTTCTCCTATAGTCAACTTTACAGCCAATCTTTTTCTGGGAAACTCTAATACGAAAAATAAATAGAAAGTATGTCATCCTTAAACTCTCATTTTCCGAATAAAGAGAAAATTACACTTTCTGATATATCAGCCCGAAAGGAAGAACTTTTGGTTGAGATTAGAAAACAGCAAGAGTTGATTTTAAATCACGCTAAAACAGTAACAAGTCCTGTAACATCTGTTGTTAACAGTTCCAGAGCTTATATTAGACCCTTTCAGTTAGGGTTTGGTGCAATCAGTGCCTTTCAGTTAGGATGGAAAGTTTTCCGGAATATAAGAAAAATAATAAAGCGAATATTCTAATCTAGAATATTCGCTTTTCTTTAAAACATAATATTATTTTATACTTAACTAACCTATTGGGTTTTACGCATAGGTTTCTAACATTTTAACCTTTCCATTAGGTATGATGGTAACCTCCATGGTGGTTGCCGGAAACAAAACAGTTTGACCTGATTTTATCTCTATTTCATTTTCATCGTTATCTATCATTTTACAGCTACCTTCCAAGCATATAAATACAACAAAAGAGTCTAACTCAGTGTAGTCGCAAGTTATCTCTTCGTCAATATCATATAGGGAGGTGGTAAAATATGGGCAAGCCACTAATTCTACCGGTTCGTTTTTCTCTGACTCATAATGCGTTTGATAATCATCTAAGACATTATAATCGAGTGCCTCAGCCGCTAGATTTGTATGTAGCTCTCTTGGGTTACCTTCGGCATCTTTTCTGTCAAAGTCATATATTCTGTATGTGATGTCTGATGTTTGCTGTATTTCAGCAATGAATGCTCCGGCACCTAAACTATGAATACGACCAGCAGGTATAAAGAATACATCTCCTTTTTTTATTTCGTGCTTTTTCAACACATCAACAATAGTATGATTGTGTATTCTTTGCTTATACTCTTTGGGTGTAATCTCTTCTGCAAAACCAAGATTGATTTTTGAATTTTCTTTAGCGTCAATAACATACCACATTTCTGTTTTACCAAAGGAATTGTGTTGTTGTTTAGCCATTTCATCATCAGGGTGTACCTGAATGGATAATTCCTGTTCAGCATCAATGAACTTAATTAATAAAGGAAATTTATCGTGGAAGTGTGCATAGTTTTCATAGCCTACTAGATCTCCTTTATACTCTCTAATTAACTGAGAAAGAGTCATACCTGCATCTGCACCATTCATTACTACAGATTCAGACCCAGGAACTCCTGAAATTTCCCAACTTTCTCCTACTTTTTCTAATTTCTCACTTAAATCTTTAAATGGGATAATTTTTTCACCACCCCAAATGGTTTGTTTTAAAATAGGTTTAAATAAATAAGGGTACATTTTGTTTTTCTATTTAATATTGATAGTCATTACAAAAATAGTAATTTGTAGTAGTATTAGTTGAAAATAGTGATAAATATTTATGATAAAATTTTTTAGTGTAAAATAAACCATTAATCTTTGCTAAAATTGTTGCTTAAATGTAAGTGATAAGTTTATTTAATCGACCTTTTTGTTTTACTTTGTCATACGTAGATTCAGCATATGTTGTAATAATAACTTTAAGAATATGAAAGACACTGATTTCTCAATTCAAGACTATTTTGTTTTTGATCAAAAACGCTTCCAAAAAACGATAAACGGAAAACAAACCGATTTGTATATATTAAAAAATAAACTAGGTATGGCAGTTGGAGTAACCAATTACGGGTGTGCACTTACTGCTATTTTTGTTCCTGATAAAAAAGGAAAAATGGAGAATGTTGTATTGAGCTATGATTCTATAGACGACTTGTTAAATGCTCCTGAACCTTTTTTAAGCACAACCATTGGTCGTTATGGTAATCGGATTGCTAACGGAACCTTTCAGTTAAATGGAGAAGAGCATAAGCTTGAAACAAATAATGGCCCCAATTCATTACATGGAGGACCTACCGGGTTTCACGCTCGTGTTTGGGATGCCAATCAGGTGAGTGATAATAAGATTGAGTTCAGCTATATTTCAGAAGATGGAGAAGAAGGTTTCCCCGGAAAGGTAACAGTTGGAATGATTTATGAATTATCCGATGACTCCAATTCTTTGATTATTACCTATCAGGCAACTACCGATGCTCCAACTGTTATCAATTTAACCAATCATGGCTTTTTTAACTTAGCAGGAACAGCTAATCCAACTCCTAGTATTGAAGATAATGAGGTAGTTATTAATGCGGATTTCTTTATTCCTATTGATGATACTTCCATTCCTACCGGTGAAATTTTATTGGTGGAGGATACACCTATGGACTTTAGAACACCATATACTGTGGGTAGTCGCATTGAAGAAGACTTTGTTCAACTTAAACGTGGAGCCGGTTACGACCATTGCTATGTACTTAATAAAAAAGAACGTAATGAGTTAAGTTTTGCTGCTTCTTGTTTTGATGCAAAAAGTGGAAGAAAAATGGAGGTGTATACTACTGAGTTGGGAGTTCAACTATATACCGGTAATTGGTTAGGAGGATTTAAAGGAGGCGATGAAGCAACATTCCCAGCACGTAGTGCTATATGTTTTGAAGCTCAATGTTTTCCTGATACTCCAAATCAAACTCATTTTCCAACTGCTACTTTCCAACCAGGTGAAGTTTATGAGCAGGCAACGATTTATAAATTTACAGTAGAAGAATAACACTATAAAAATATATTAATCCATAATTTAACCTTTATAAAAATAAATCATGACACAAGAAAAAAAGAACAGTAATCTGGTCGCAATTATAACGATGTTTTTCATCTTTGCGATGATCTCTTTCGTTACAAACTTAGCCGCTCCATTTGGTACCATCTGGAGAAATGAATACGCTGGTTCCAATACATTAGGAATGATGGGAAATATGATGAATTTCCTGGCTTATTTATTTATGGGTATTCCTGCAGGTAACTTGTTGGTAAAAATAGGTTATAAAAAAACAGCACTAGCAGCTATGGCTGTAGGTTTTGTCGGTTTGTTTGTACAATATCTTTCTAGCCTTTTTGGCGCTTCTACCGAGGTTTTTGCAATGGGAGAATACATCATCAAGCTTAACTTCATTGTTTATTTGCTAGGTGCATTTATTTGCGGTTTTTGTGTTTGTATGTTGAACAC
>CAZOVL010000014.1:0-47954 GCA_964583185.1 uncultured Bacteroides sp.
GACCTAACACACCCACTACCCCATCAAAAAAACGCTGGAAACCAGTTCTTGTTTTATCCGACTTAACAAAGTCAGTAACCCCTTTTTGAGCCTTATCAAAGCTCTCTGTTACCGTTTTACCAATGTTATGAAAGGTTATATCTTCCCCACGCATATTTAGCTTTTCTTCAGCAGTCTTAGCCTCTGGTATGATTAACCAACAAACTAAATAAATAATTAGAAGTGTACTTAAACTAAAGAAAAATGCCAAAATAGTTAACAAACGGAGAGTAGTAACATCAATATTTAAATAGGTCGCCATTCCACTAATTACTCCACCAACCATTTTATCATCAGAATCTCTATAAAGTCTCCTTTTCTTTCTTGGCTCCTGAGTTTCACTGCTTTCTTCTATCCGTTCATCACCTGCAATTTCTTCAGGTTGCCCTAATTGTGAAATAACTTCTTCTACTGTTTTTTTACTAATAACATTTAGCGGAGAAATTTGTTGCTCTGAAAACAGTTCAGCAATACGTGCTTCAATATCGAGCATAATCTCTTCAGCTCCATCTTCATTTCTAAAGTAATAACGAATATTGTTTAGATATTTCTTTAACAATGCATACGCATCCTCATCAATGTGATAAACAATACCATTTAAGTTTATAGTTAGTGTTTTTTTCATTTTTTATTGGCTCTTTTGTGTTTGGCAAAATAATATAGTTTCATTTAATTGATTCCAAGAACTATCTAACTCCTGTAGAAATTTTTCTCCAACTTCTGTTAAATAATAGTACTTCCGGGGAGGTCCTTGTGTTGATTCAATCCACTCATAATCGAGTACTCCCTCTTTTTTAAGTCTATTGAGTAAGGGATATAAAGTTCCTTCCACCACTATGAGTTGAGCCTCTTTAAGCCAATCAATTATGTTGGAGGTATAAGCTTTCTCATTGTGCAAAAGGAGTAAAATGCAATACTCCAATATTCCTTTACGCATTTGAGATTTTACGTTATCTACATACATATATTTAATTTTTACCCAAATATATGTATTCCACAGTACTATGCAATACAAAGTACTATATATTAACAATTTTTAACCAATAAAGAGTATTAATACTTAAGAAATAATGAGTATTTTGGTAACGATTTAGAAAGTAAAATTATGTATAAACTAAAAGAAGCAAAACCAACAGATAGCTTACTTATTCAAAAGCTAGCACAAGAAATTTTCCCGCATACATATAAAGAGATCATTACTCAAGAGCAAATTGATTATATGATGGATATGATGTATACCCCTAGTTTACTTGAAGAAAAAATAGAAACACAATCCGAACGTTTCTTTATTGGATACAAAGAAGATACTCCTTTTGGATACTTATCATTTGAAAAGAAAGATTCAAACTATTTTTATATCCAAAAAATATATGTTCTTCCCCAATTTCAGGGAGCTAAATGTGGTACTTTTTTATTTGAAGAAGCCAAGAAAATTATAAAAAAAGAATGTCCCGGTCCAATTCGCATTGGGCTCAATATGAATAAAGAGAATGAAAAGGCTCTAAGTTTCTACAAAAAAAGGGGAATGAAAATTGCAGGAACTAGAGTACACCCCATAGGTCATGACTTCTTCATGGATGATTATATTCTAGAAATTGAGATTTAAAAAATCATACCCCACTATGAACACAAAATTATTCATAGTGGGGTAATAAATCCTAAGTTATTAATTTACTCTTTATTCTCTGTTTTAAGAATAAGTTTGGCTTTGGCCACTCCTTTTTCTGTTGCTTCTACTACAATATCTCCAATTTCACTTCCTGCTTGAATAATAGCTGTTAATTGTCCACTGAACAGGGGCATAACAGGCTTATGAAACTGATAGAGGCAAGTAGGGTCACCATTGGCTGCAGCACGATACATTCCATTTCCTTTTACTTTGAAGCGAATTTCCCGATTTTCTGTAGGACAAATATTTCCCTCTTTATCTACTATTCTTACATTAATATAAGCTAAATCTTTACCATCAGCTGTAAGTGTTGTTCTATCGGGTATTAATTCAATACGATGAGGTTTTCCCGCTGTTTTTATTACTTTGGTTTCGGCAATTTCACCTTGTTTATCATACGCTACAACTTTTACTTCTCCGGGCTCATAAACAACATCCATCCACATTAAACGATAACGGCTCTGGGTCGATTCGCCACTTTTTTTCTGTTTTCCATAACTCTTTCCATTTACAAAAAGTTCAGCTTCCGGATAATTGGTATAAACAAAAATCGGAGTTACTTCACCTTCTCTTCCCTTCCAATTCCAGTGAGGTAATATATGAAGTGTAGCATCATTTTTATTCCACAAGCTACGATATAAATAATATCTATCTTTTGGAATACTTGCCAAATCAATAATACCAAACATTGAACTATGATTAGGCCAAGCATCAGTATCATATGGAGAGGGTTCACCCAAATAGTCAAAGCCAGTCCAAACAAATTGCCCCATAGTCCACTCATAATCATCAGCTAAAGCAAAATCATCATCAGGAACATTAGACCAAGAACAATATTCTAAATCATAAGATGACGATTGATGATCATCATATTTAGCATCTGCCTTCTTCTCAACAGGGAATTTATATACTCCTCGTGAGCTGACAGTTGAAGAGGTTTCTGATCCTAAAACCATATTTTGAGGTAACTTTTCATAAGCTTCAACGTAACGATGAGCACGATAATTAAATCCAGGAACATCAAGCATAGCTGCAAAGCCATTGGCTAACACACAAGACACCTGATCCATTCCACAAGTAACAGGTCGTGTTGGATCTTCACGATGGCAAATATCTTGCAAAAACGTAGCTACCTTATATCCTTCAGCACTACACTGCGTTGGAACCTCGTTCCCTATGCTCCACATCACAACGCTTGCATGGTTACGATAATTGCGTAACATATTTATCATATCTTTCTCTGCCCAGTCATTGAAGAATCGGTGATAACCATTTTTACATTTAGCTATATCCCATTCATCAAAAGGTTCAATCATCATCATAAAACCCATTTCATCACACAATTCAACCAACTCGGGAGTTGGCATGTTATGTGCTGTACGAATTGCATCACACCCCATATCTTTAAGCAGGGTAAGTTGTCTTCGTAATCCCGCAACATTAACAGCAGCACCCAACGGACCTAAATCGTGATGGTTACATACCCCTTGGAACTTTCTTTGCTCTCCATTTAAATAAAAACCTTTCTCTGCTATGAATTGAATGTCTCTGATACCAAAGCGTGTAGTATATTCATCTACCAATTCATCTTTTACGTAAATTTTAGAGATAGCATTGTATAGATAGGGAGATTCCGGAGACCATAACTCGGGTTTATTTACAATAAAATTCTGGATAAAAGGTCTTGAATGATTAATTCTTTGTACATCATCTTTTACAACAATTATTTTATTATTAGCATCTTTTATCTCAGTAACAATACGTACTTCCTCTCCTTCACAATTTTCTATTTCTGTTTTTAAACGAATAGAAGCAAACTCTTCTGAAACAAGAGGTGTAGTAATATATGTACCCCAAACAGGAACATGAATCTTATTCGTTACTACCAGATGTACATTTCTATACAAACCGGCTCCCGGATACCAACGTGATGACTGAGGTTTATTTTCTAAACGAACAGCCAAAATATTGTTTTTTCCATCTGTATTAAGATAATCAGTTACGTCAAAATGAAAAGAATTATATCCTAACGGCCAAAAGCCTACTTCTTTTCCATTTACATATACTTGAGCCTCGCTCATTGCACCATCAAACAAAAGAGTTACTCGTTTCTTTTCTTTATCAAATTTATCAACAGAAAACGAATTTCTATACCATCCCACACCCACATAGGGAAGTCCCCCTGTCCTACCTGTTTTCACAGTAGCTATACGTTCGTTATTTTGTGTAACAGCCACCTCTTGCAAGTCGTGTATTCTATCGAAAGGGCCATAAATGGCCCAATCGTGAGGTATTGTTACGTTTTCCCAATCTTTATCTTGAAACTCCACCTGAGAGGCAAACTCAAAATCACCCTTAGAAAACCTCCAGTTTTTCTCTATTTGCTGTTCGCTTCGTTGTGCCATTACTTGTAATGTAACTAGCGATATAAAACTATAAAACACAAATCTTAATACCTTCATTTTTTTCAATGTTATTGCTTGCTTTACTTTATTATAAAAGAACAACTTTTAATATAAATCCTGCAGAATTGATTAATAAATTTATACTACACGGTTCTCTCTATACCATTGTGTTTAAATATAATTCTCTTTCAACAATAATTAAAATAATCTTCAGACTGATTTTTTTTTCATTACAAAATAAGTAAATAATTGATGCTCCACTTTTATAAAAATTCTTTATTTAAATACCCACCCAAATACTTTATTTGTTTTATTTATAAAAGGACACTCGTTTTTAGCTTTTTTCCATTAAATTTATTGACTAATTACAATTTAAGACAAGAAAAAAAGTAATACTACTCTCATTTTTCTATCTTTGTTATAATTCACAAATACAAACAAAAATGTTTTAATATGAAAGACTTTTTAAAATACACGCTTGCCACCATTACGGGTATATTCTTATCCAGTATTTTACTCTTCTTTTTAAGTACAATTTTTTTCTTTGCTTTACTTTCCTCTTCTGATACCGAAGTGATTATTAAAGATAATTCTATCTTAAGATTAAAGCTTGAAGGCGATTTAAAAGATAGAATATTGACCGACAACTCATTTCTCTCAATTATGGGAAAAGAACAAAAGAGCTATGGCTTGGAAGATATTCTACACGCCATAAAGAAAGCAAAAGAGGAAGATAAAATTAAAGGTATCTTTATTGATGCAGGTATGCTAAACACTTATTATGCCTCTTTATGGGAAATAAGAGAGGCATTAGAAGATTTTAAGGAGTCTGGTAAGTTCATTATTTCGTATGCTGATTACTACACACAAGGTTTGTATTATTTATCTAGTGTATCCGATAAAGTTGTTGTAAACCCATCGGGGAAAGTCTTTTGGCAAGGGCTTGCTTCAAACCCCAGATACTACAAAGACTTGTTGAGCAAAATTGGAGTAGAAATGCAAATATTCAAGGTTGGTACGTATAAATCGGCTGTTGAGCCTTTTATGTCCAATGAAATGAGTGCTGAAAACAGAGAGCAACTAACTGTTTTATTAGGTAACACTTGGAAAAACCTTTTATCATCTATATCAGAAGATCGTAACATCAGTATAGACTCTTTAAATATACTCGCTGACGAAATGCTTATGTTACAGCCTATAGAAAAAGCGCTTGCTGCTAATATGGTGGATACTTTACTTTACAAATCGGAAATTGATGTACTATTAAACGAACAGTTAGGTACTGATCCTGATAAAAAATTAAACTTCATCGATGTCGATGCAATGACTAAGGTAAAAGATAATACTCCTAAAGATAAGAGTGGAAATGTAATAGCTGTATACTATGCTTCAGGAGATATAGTTGACCAAGACGCTGGATTTTCACTACAAAGCACAAGTCAAATTGTAGGAAGTAAAGTTGTAAAAGACCTAAAGAAAATAGAAGAGAACAAAAGTATTAAAGCTGTTGTATTTAGAGTAAATTCTCCGGGAGGAAGTGCTTATGCTTCTGAACAAATCTGGAAAGCGATAAAAGACTTAAAAAAGAAAAAACCAGTTATAGTTTCTATGGGAGATTACGCCGCATCCGGTGGATATTACATTTCAAGTGCCGCAGACACTATTTTAGCAGCACCTACTACCTTAACCGGATCAATAGGAATTTTTGGAATGTATCCCAATGCAGAAGAATTGGCTAAGAAACTAGGAGTAAGCATTGGCTCTGTAAAAACAAATAACTTCTCCGACTTTGGGGTGCTAGGCAGAGGATTAAACAGAGAAGAACAAGCATTAATGCAGCTGAATGTAAATCGTGGATATGATTTATTCTTACAACGCTGTGCTGAGGGTAGAAAAACAACAACTGAAGAAATTCATAAAATAGCTGAAGGCAGAGTTTGGACCGGAGAGATGGCCAAGGAGCTTAATTTAGTAGATAGTATTGGGGGTATTAAAGATGCAGTAAAACTAGCTGCTGAAAAAGCAGAAATAGAAGCATACACATTAACTTCATATCCGGCAAAGGAAAACATGTTAAATATGTTACTTAAAAGTGCCAACTCATCAGTACTTAAAACTTTAATTAACCAAGACCCTTTTGTACAGTTTTACTCTCCTGTTTATCTAATGAATGACTTATTGAATGGCAGTTATATTCAGGCCAGAATGCCTTTTGATTTAGACATACAATAATACACAAACTGAATGATAGGAGATAACATCAAAATAAAAAAATGGTTGCTACCTCTATCTTTTCTGTACGGATTAGGTGTAAGATTTAGGAACATCTTATTTGATTGGGGAATAATTAAATCAAAATCATTCCCTATGCCAATTATTTGTGTGGGCAATTTAACTGTCGGTGGTACGGGGAAAACCCCTCATACTGAGCTACTAATTGAGTTACTACAGGAAGACTACAACGTAGCTGTTCTAAGTAGAGGTTATAAGCGTAAAACCAAAGGATTCATTGAAGCCAATGAGTTAAGTACTCCTTTCACCATTGGCGATGAGCCTTGCCAAATAAAAAGTAAATATCCAAACATCACTGTAGCTGTAGATCGTGACAGATGCAATGGTATAGAAAAGTTAATGAGCAAGCAAGATCCATTTATTGATGTTGTTCTTTTGGATGATGCTTTTCAACACAGAAAGGTTAAAGCCGGATTAAATATTCTGCTAACAGACTATAATCGTTTGTTTACAGAGGATAAACTCTTACCTGCAGGGAGATTAAGAGAGCCAACAAAAGGAAAAGATAGAGCACACATTGTAATAGTAACAAAGTGCCCGGAAGATATTAAACCTATTCATTATAATATTGTCTCTAAGCATTTAGATTTATATCCGTTTCAGGATTTATTTTTTAGTAGATTTAAATATGGAGATTTAACCCCTGTATTTCCTAACAAGCAAAAAAGTCGTCAATTAACTTCTATCACTAATAAAGATGAAGTGCTTTTAGTTACTGGAATAGCCAATCCCAAGACGCTGGAAGATAAAATTAAAGAGTATACTTCTAGAATTACATCTTTGAATTTTCAAGACCATCATAATTTTAAATCGATTGACATAAAAAGAATAGCCAATCAATTTGATAAGATGAATTCTGCATCAAAAATCATTATTACCACAGAGAAAGATGCAATACGCCTTAAAGGATTAAAAGAAATACCCGATGAAGTAAAGAACAATTTGTATGCTTTACCCGTTAGAATACTAATACTTCAACAACAAAAGCACAAGTTTATAAAAAAAATAAATAACTATGTTAGAGAAAATCAAAGAAACCGCTAATTTTTTAAAAAGTAAGATGACTACAAATCCCAAAACTGCAATTATTTTGGGTACAGGATTAGGTAGTTTAGTTTCAGAAATTAAGGATAAATATGAAATTGAGTATACTGAAATACCTAATTTTCCTCTTTCCACAGTTGAAGGACATAGTGGAAAATTAATTTTCGGAAAACTAGGAGGAAAAGACATCTTTGCTATGCAAGGACGCTTTCACTACTACGAAGGATACGATATGAAAGAAGTAACCTTCCCCATTCGCGTCATGAAAGAGTTAGGAATTGAAACATTATTTGTTTCCAATGCAAGTGGTGGAATGAATCCTGATTTTGAAATTGGAGATTTAATGATTATTACAGATCATATTAATATGTTTCCGGAACATCCACTAAGAGGAAAAAACATATATGGTGACAGATTCCCTGATATGAGTCAAGCGTACGATAGAGGGTTAATTCAAAAAGCACTAGAAATAGCAAAAGAAAAAAATATTGATGTGCAGCAAGGAGTATATTTAGGTACTTCCGGTCCTACTTTTGAGACGCCTGCAGAATACAAGATGTTCCACATATTAGGAGGAGACACTGTAGGAATGTCCACTGTACCCGAGGTTATAGTAGCTAACCATGCAGGAATTAAAGTTTTTGGAATCTCTGTAATTACCGATTTGGGTGTTGAGGGTAAGATTGTAGAGATCTCTCATGAAGAGGTTCAGATTGCAGCCGATAAAGCACAACCCAAGATGACTGCAATTATGCAAGAACTAATTAAACGCTCGTAAGTCATAAATGAGTACAGAAATATCATCTTTAGGTGAGTTTGGTTTAATTAACCATCTCACCAAAAACATAAAATTAAAAAATAAGTCGAGCAAATATGGTGTGGGAGATGATGCAGCAGTTCTATCCTACCCTAATAGTGAAATACTAGTTGCAACAGACATATTAATGGAGGGTGTACACTTTGATTTAGTGTACACCCCTTTAATGCACTTAGGTTACAAGTCTGCTATTGTAAACTTCTCCGACATATATGCTATGAATGGAACTCCCAAACAAATAACTGTTACTATAGCATTGGGAAAACGCTTTACAGTAGAAGATATGGAGGCATTTTATGCAGGTGTTAACCTAGCTTGTGAAGAGCATCAGGTAGATATCATTGGAGGAGACACCACATCATCACTAACAGGACTTGCCATTAGTATAACTTGCATTGGAGAAGCAAATAAAGAGCAAATAGTCTATAGAAATGGGGCAAAAAACACAGACTTGATTTGTGTTACAGGCAATTTGGGTGCAGCCTATATGGGATTACAACTGCTTGAAAGAGAAAAGGAAATTTTCAAAGGTTCTGATAATCCACAACCCGATTTTGCCGGAAAAGAATATATTCTGGAGCGTCAATTACGGCCAAGAGCACGAAAAGATATCATTGAAGAATTGAAAAAAGCCAATATCCTACCTACATCTATGATGGATATTTCAGATGGATTAAGCTCGGAGTTAATTCATATTTGCACTCAAAGTAATGTAGGATGTAGAGTTTTCGAGGAAAACTTACCTATAGATTACCAAACTGCATTAATGGCTGAGGAATTTAATTTGAATGTTACAACTTGTGCCATGAATGGTGGTGAAGACTATGAATTACTTTTTACTGTTCCCATTGGAGATCATGAAAAAATAGTTCAGATAAAAGATGTTCGTCTAATAGGGCACATAACAGAGAGCAAATTGGGTACTTTACTCATAACAAGAGACAATCAGGAGATGGAACTTCAGGCTCAAGGATGGAACCCATTAAAACAAAAATAAATTAGACACTTAATAAAATGCAGAAGCTCAGGTTTTTTTAGAACTTGAGCTTTTTCTTTTTATAAACACCTTTCCTCTAGAAAAAACAAGAAAGGAAGTACCCCTCCTAGAGTGCACAGAACAATGGTTTTAGTAAAACTTAATCGGTCTAGGACCGAAGGCTTGTCGGTCTAGGACTGAAGGGTGCTCGGTCTAGGACCGAAGAGGGGTGGGTCTAAGACCTAAAATAAAGACAAGTTGAATTGGAGGAAATTCCCGTCCTTTTAATAAGGCATTCTACATTACAAAAAAAAAAGAGAAGAATAAAAAGCAATAGTACAGAAACAAAAATGGGGCACTTCAGTTTAGAAACACCCCATTTTATGATTTTATTTTTTATAATTGGATAACCCAAATTCTAAAAATTCAATGTATTTAGAGACTTTCTCATCAAAAGCATACGACTCATTCAAAGGGTTTCCATCGTTATCTATTAAAACATAGAAAGGCTGAGCATTAGCTCCAAATTTGCTACGCTGAAGGTAACTCCATTTATCTCCTAATGTACGCAACGTACGTTCAACACCATTTTCATTAATCTTGATTGGATTCTCTAAACGTGTTTTATTATCCACATAAAGAGTTATTAAAACGTATTCATTATTAATTAAATTACTCACCTTAGGATCAGTCCAAACAGAAAGCTCCATTTTTCTACAATTCACACAACCATAACCTGTAAAATCCAATAATACTGGTTTTCTTTGCTCTTTAGCATATTTCATTCCCAAATCATAATCATCAAACTGAGCAATCACTTCTTTATTATATAGGTTAAAGTCTTGTGTGTACATAGGTGGAGCAAAAGCACTAATCGCTTTTAACGGAGCTCCCCACAATCCCGGAATCATATAAACAGTAAAAGCTAGAGAAATCATAGCAAGGAAAAATCGTGTAACTCCCACTTTATTATCATCATCATCGTGCTTAAACTTTATTTTACCTAATAAGTATATACCAAGTAAACCAAAAATAACAATCCACAAGGCAATGAAAGTCTCTCTATCTAAAATACGCCAACCATAGGCTAAATCTGCCACTGATAAGAACTTCAGGGCGAAAGCAACTTCTATAAAACCCAATGTTACCTTGATTACATTCATCCAACCTCCTGATTTAGGCATTGAGCTTAACCAAGAAGGGAATAAGGCAAATAAAGTAAATGGAAGAGATAATGCAATGGCAAATCCTAACATACCAATGGCTGGTGCTAAGAGACTTCCTGTTGTAGAAACTTCTACAAGTAGAAAACCTATAATTGGACCGGTACAAGAGAAAGAAACCAATGTTAAAGTAAAAGCCATTAAAAAGATGCTTAAAAGTCCACTTGTTTTATCGGCTTTACTATCTACTGCACTACTCCACTTGGAAGGCAATGTGATTTCAAAAGCACCGAAAAACGAGGCTGCAAAAAAGATTAATAAAGCAAAGAAAAACAGATTAAACACTGCATCAGTAGACATTGCATTTAGAGCACTTGCACCAAAAATTAATGTTATAGCAAGTCCTAAAGAGAGATAAATAACAATAATGGAAACACCATAAATTATAGCATCCCGTACCCCTTGTCGTTTGTTCTTACTCCTTTTTAGAAAAAAACTAACTGTCATGGGAATAATAGGCCATACACAAGGAGTTAGTAAGGCTATGAACCCACCTATAAACCCGGCAATAAAGATATAAAACCAAGACCTATCTTGCTCTTCAGAAGTTTCTCCAAAACTTTGTAGTTCTTTAATTACAGGCGTCCAGAAAGCAGAAAACATCGAACTTTCATCTTCTTCTTTATCAACATGATTTACATATGAACCTTTATCCAACGCATCAAAAACTAAAGGTGCAGCATTTGATTTAGTTTCGGCCGTTTTGCTTTCTTCGCCAATTACACCCTCACCATAACTAAACTCCACTTTCGTAGGTGGTAAGCAAGTTTGATCATCACATGCTGAATACTCAAAATAACCCTCTAACAGATAATTAGTATTGGTTATTTCTATCTTTTGAATAAACTGTACATTGTGTTCATAGTAGCGAACCTGCATTTCAAACAGCTTATCGTAGACAGATATCTCTTTACCATTAGCTAGTAACTTGCCAACCTTCTTAATTCCCGATTCTTTTTCAAATGTAATTGAAGCAGAAACAGGTCCTCCTGAATCTAAATTAGTGGAATAAACATGCCACCCATCTTCTATTTGAACATTAAAATGTAGTTCATATTCTTTTTCTGATACTTTTTTATAGTCTGTTACAACCTTGATAGGCTCTAATATTTGAGCCTGTAGCATAGAAAAAAGAAAGAACCCTAATATTGCGATACTCCATTTTTTCATTTCTATGTTATTCTTAAATAATTAAATCGTATAATCCACACAAGCTCTGTCATCCTTAGCTTCGGCAATAATTTTCCCGGCTTTTACGTGTTCCGGATGTACAGCATACTTTTTCACATCTTCTAAAGAATCAAACTCACTATAAAGGGCAATATCCCAATGTTCATCCGGATTCATATTAAGTCCTACTTCAATAGACCGAATAAAAGTAATCACAGCAGGTAGCTTTTCAATAGCATCCTTAAATTGATTCATTACATTTTCTTTCTCTGTTTGTGAAAGAGTATCTTTTAATTTAAAAAGTACAATATGCTTAACCATAATAAAATTGATGTTATAATTTTTTCTTTTATCTTTGTTTTATAGATACATAAATATGATATCTAATTATTAAAAACACAAAAATAGACTATTTGTTTTCAAAAATAAATACTTGCGCATGTTAATTATAGGAATTGCCGGTGGCACTGGTTCAGGAAAAACAACAGTGGTAAAGAAAATTATTGAAAGTTTACCTAAAGGTGAGGTTGTACTTTTACCTCAAGACTCATACTATAAAGATAGTAGTCACATTCCACCGGAAGAGAGACAAAACATAAATTTCGATCATCCCGATGCATTTGAGTGGAGTTTGCTTTCTAAACATTTATCAATGCTTAAAAAAGGAGAAGGAATAGAACAACCCACTTATTCATATCTTACGTGTACCCGTTTACCCGAAACCATTCATATTGAACCCAAAGAGATTATCATTATTGAAGGGATATTGGCTTTATGCGACAAAAAACTACGAAGCATGATGGATCTGAAAATATTTGTTGATGCTGATCCTGACGAACGTTTAATACGTGTGATTCAACGTGATGTTATTGAAAGAGGTAGAACAGCCGAAGCTGTAATGGAAAGATATGTCAAAGTATTAAAACCTATGCATCTACAATTTATAGAACCTTGTAAACGTTATGCTGACTTAATTATTCCTGAAGGTGGAAGTAATGAAGTAGCTATAAACATCTTAACAAAATACATAACGGAGCACTTAATGAGCAATGGAAAAAAAGAAAAAGAGTGATATGAGAAAAAGCATTCTATTCTTCTTTTGTTTAATACTGTTACTGTTTTCGTTTGGCTGTCGCCCACAAGCTAAACAAAGTAATGAAAATACGAACCAAACTAGAGATTTAGAAGAAATTAAAGACTCTAAAGAGTTAGTTGTTCTTACTCTATATGGTTCAACCTCTTATTTTATGTATCGTGGACAAGAAATGGGGTTTCAATATGAATTAGCAAAACAATTCGCTGAATACTTAGATGTAAAGTTAAAAATTGAGGTAGCTACTGACATTGATGAGTTATATAGCAAACTTAACAAAGGAGAAGGAGATCTTATTGCTTATAATCTGCCACGTACTAAAGAACATAAAGACAGCGTTATTTTTTGTGGACAAGAAGCCATAACGCATCAAGTAATAGTTCAGAAAAGAAGCAAGGATAAGTTAACAGATGTAACTCAATTAATAGATAAAACAATACACGTTGTTTCTGATAGATATCTTAATCGCCTAATAAATCTGAACACCGAACTAGGTGGAGGAATTGAAATCATCAAATTAGACTCCGATAGCGTTACAACAGAAGATTTAATTGAGATGGTTTCCGTAGGTGAAATTGAATATACTGTGGCTGACAATGAAGTGGCTCTAGTGAATAAAACTTATTATCATAACCTAGATATAGGATTAATTATAAGCTTTGATCAACGAACTTCCTGGGCTGTTAGAAAAACTAGTCCAGAGCTAGCTAAGATAGCAAATCAGTGGTATAGTGCAAACAGTAAGACATCAGCATATACTGCTACCAACAAACGCTATTTTGAAATAAGTAAAAGGCTACCCTTCTCTCCCATTTTATCACTTACCAATGGAAAAATATCTCATTTTGACCATTACTTCAAAAAATATGCTCCACAAGTTGAGTGGGATTGGAGATTATTAGCCTCATTAGCATACACAGAATCAAATTTCGATAGTACTGCTGTATCGTGGGCAGGAGCAAGAGGATTGATGCAATTAATGCCACGAACAGCACAAGCCATGGGAGTGCCCAAAGGAAAAGAATTTTATGTGGAAGAAAGTATCAAAGCTGCTACTAAGTATATAAAAACAATTCAAAAGAGTTTTTCAAAAATTGAAAAGAGTGAACAAACTAAGTTTATTTTAGCATCTTACAATGCAGGATTGGGACACATATTAGATGCCCGAGCTCTAGCAAATAAATATGGACACGACCAAGACATTTGGGACAATAATGTAGAAAAATATATATTGCTTAAAAGTAATAGAGAGTATTTTACCGATCCGGTCTGCAAGCATGGATATTTTCGTGGTGTCGAAACCTATAATTTTGTAAGAGACATAACAGCAAGGTACAAGTTTTACCAAGAAAAAATAAAAGACTAATACTCATATCTACAGAAATAAAAACGGTTAAAAATCACAGACTTTCAACCGCATCAAATACCTTAATAAATAATATTTAGGAAATTAAACTAAAACTTCATTGCACGATCCATATCTCTACGATCTTCCCTTTCTTTTAATGCCTCTCGTTTATCGTATTGTTTTTTACCTCGGGCTAAAGCTATTTCAACTTTTGCCATCCCTTTTGGATTTAGAAATAGGCGAACAGGAACTATTGTATATCCGGTTTCTTTAACCAGTCGTTGGAGCTTTTCGAGTTCTCGTTTAGTTAGTAATAGTTTTCTATCACGTCGTACTTCGTGGTTGTTATATGAACCATAAAAGTATTCTGTAATATGCATATTCTTTACCCATAATTCTCCTTTATTGGTAAAAAAGCAAAAAGAGTCTACTAAACTAGCTTTGCCCTGACGTATGGACTTAATTTCGGTTCCGGTCAAAACTATACCAGCTGTAAACTTTTCAATTAGCTCATAATCAAAAGAAGCTCTTTTATTTCTTATGTTTATATTTGTTTTATTACTCATCAGTTCAAAAGAAAAACTAATTTATTAAATAGATATTCTATTATAAATGGGCAAGCTAGGAGAAGAAATGACGCTAATAAAGTAAACTTTAAACGATCTTTATCCTCAACTTTGAAAAAAACAGAAGACGCTTCCCATACAATATAAACAGAGTAAAATTGGAGAAACCAAGAAACAATATTAAAGTTGGGCAAAATCCCATTCACTATTTGTAAACAAAAAACCACAACTAAAGAATATCCTATTAATCGTTGAGAACATAATAAATCATCCGATTTATAGAAAAACTTAACAGCTGTTTTATTGAGGACATATGCAGCTAAGTAAAAACCTCCAAATAGAGCTATTGCAATAGAACAGCATTCGGTCATTGCAATTTGGAAGCTTTTAGGACCACCCCACCCGTGGGTAAATAAAGTTCCTAAAAAAACAGCTAAAGAAGCCAATCCAATCATAGGATATACAAACCCCATGAAAACCTTTTGCCGATCTTCTTCTAACACAATTTCCTCCCAAGCTTTAGCAGGGGAGGAAATCAATAAAAATGCTCTATTAAAAAGTTCTTTATAGTTCAATTCAATAAATTAATCTGTTAATAACATTTCAAATGTTGATGATTCTAAATCACCATACACTCCTTTAGCTAGGATTTTCACTTTAATTACATTTTTATCATCTGGCTTTAAATCAGGATATTCTGATAATAAGTGAGATTTTGATAAATAATGCTTGAAACTCATAAAATGAAAAACTTGAGGAGAATACGCCGGTTCTTCAACTTTAGTAATAGAATGATTTAAACGTAAATAGAGTGTATTATTCTCAACCTTATCTATAAACAAATCAAAATCTTCTATTTTTAAATTTTCAACTTTATCATAAGTAGGATAAAACAAAATATTAAAATAACCATTACTTACCCAAGATCTATAATCACTATTTTCAAGTTGATACAAAGGATTGCTATCTTCAACTATTTCAGGTTTGTGCATAGACATTTCTTTCACAGAAAGGAGTATACTAGCACCAACAATTTCCACCTTATAGTCGTTTTTATCGTCTTGAGGGAAAACCTCCCCTTCGATAAACTTCACGTAAACATATCCTCTTTTCATATATTCACCAGTTGGTTTGCCATCTTTATCAAAGAGCTTAAGTAAATCAGGGTTAGTAGGTGTAAAAATAAAATTTGAGCCATCAGGTTTTAATACTCCTGACCCCATAAATCCACTATCATAGGTCATAAAAGCTCTTAAGTCATAATTTGATTCATTATCAGAATCTAGACAAGATGTAAAAGTAAATACCGAAGACAGTAGTATTACTAACGAAATAAAATGAATTCTTTTCATAAAAGTGTTTCTTTTAGTGTTTGCAAATATAATAAATTCTCTTTAAGTTACCTCTGACATCCCTTAGTTTATTCTAGGAATTAAAGTAACATCTACATATAAATGAAAAAAAACAAGAAATACTGCATAAGAATTAAACTATTTTCGCAAAAAGTGATGTATTTTCTTGCACATACTGAGCAATCAAACTTGTTACTTCTTCTTCCATTTCAAAGTATTTATCTTCCAAATCATCAAAAGCTTCATAGTCCATATACATCGCCATAAAATCCTCATCAGATCGTTCTCGCTCTAAATCAGTTCTATGTTCATCATAAATAGTTTTAGCTTTATAAATTAACTTAGAAAAATCGTGTACCCCCCATAAACGCATAACTTTAGCAAAGGGATTATCAAAAAGATAAGGTCCATAGCCATTTTGAATTAGTTGGCAAAAACCTCCTTGCATAATTTCTCTTCTAAATACATCATAGGCCATTAACGTATGCTGTTCTCCATTTAAGGATTCCATTTTATCAGAATCCAACTGATTATCTATGGCATAAGTATAAGCATCTATAAATAGTTGTAAATACTCATCCATTCCTAGCTCTAAAGCTTTATTTAAATCTTCTTTATCAATTGTTATCATTATTCATTTTTTAAGGTTCATTTTATGATTTGAGAATCACTAAAAACCATAGTAAAATTAACACTACTTAAAAAGTAAAACAAATAAACCATTCATTTTCTAAAAACAAAATTTAAAACGCCTCTAATTAACCTTATTAGCATAAAAAGTTGGGATAGAAATGACACATTTGCTAAATAAATACCTACCTTTGCAGCACTAAAAATGAACAACTACGTATTTATTAATTGATAAAAAGTTATAATTATGACTTATTCACACGAAGTGGAACACATGTGTGTTGTAAAAAAAGGTCCTAACCACGGACCTGCTCCAATTCCTCAAGAAGGGAAATGGGTAAAATCCAAACAAATTACTGATATTTCAGGTTTAACCCACGGTGTGGGATGGTGTGCCCCTCAACAAGGTGCTTGTAAATTAACTCTTAATGTAAAAGAAGGTATTATACAAGAAGCTTTGATTGAAACCATTGGATGTTCAGGTATGACTCACTCTGCAGCTATGGCAGCTGAAATTCTTCCTGGAAAAACATTGCTTGAAGCATTAAACACTGATTTGGTTTGTGATGCTATTAATACAGCAATGCGTGAGTTGTTTTTACAAATTGTATATGGTAGAACACAATCAGCATTCTCTGAAGGAGGTTTGTTAATTGGTGCCGGATTAGAGGACTTAGGTAAAGGTTTCCGTAGTCAAGTAGGTACATTGTATGGTACTCTTGCTAAAGGACCTCGTTACTTAGAAACAGCAGAAGGTTATATCACTCAGATTGCATTAGATAGTAATGATGAAATCTGTGGTTATGAATTTGTTCATATGGGTAGATTTATGGACGAAATCAAAAAAGGAACCGACGCTAATGAAGCTCTAAAAAAAGTAACCGGAACTTATGGACGTTACACTGAAGAGCAAGGTGCAGTTAAACATATTGACCCACGCAAAGAATAATAGGAGGAAACAGAATATGGCATTATTTGAAAGTTATAATCGTCGAATAGACAATATCAATAAAGTATTAAATGAGAACGGTATTAAGGATATTGATGAAGCTAAATCCATTTGTGATAATTTAGGCATCGATCCTTATACAATATGTGAAGAAACTCAACCCATTTGTTTTGAAAATGCTAAATGGGCATATGTTGTAGGTGCAGCTATTGCTATAAAGAAAGGTAGTAAAGACGCAGCTGAAGCTGCTGAAGCAATTGGTTTAGGTTTACAAGCTTTCTGTATTTCCGGATCTGTAGCCGACGAACGTAAAGTAGGTATTGGTCATGGCAATTTAGCAGCTCGTTTACTTCGTGAAGAAACTAAGTGTTTTGCATTCTTAGCAGGTCATGAGTCTTTTGCTGCTGCTGAAGGTGCAATAAAAATTGCAGCTAATGCTGACAAAGTAAGAAAAGAACCTCTACGTGTTATTTTGAACGGATTAGGAAAAGATGCGGCTCAAATTATTTCTCGTATCAACGGATTTACTTACGTTGAAACAGACTTTAACTATGGCACTTCTGAACTTACAGTGGTAAAAGAAATTGCATACTCTGAAGGGGCACGTGCTAAAGTAAAATGTTACGGTTCAAACGACGTTCGTGAAGGGGTTGCTATTATGCACCACGAAGGTGTAGATGTATCTATTACAGGTAACTCTACTAATCCAACTCGTTTCCAACATCCAGTTGCAGGTACATATAAAAAGGAATGTATGGAGCTTAACAAGAAGTATTTCTCTGTAGCTTCAGGAGGTGGTACCGGACGTACGCTTCACCCTGATAATATGGCTGCCGGTCCTGCTTCATACGGTATGACAGACACAATGGGTCGTATGCATAGTGATGCACAATTTGCCGGTTCTTCATCTGTTCCTGCTCACGTTGAAATGATGGGCTTCTTAGGAATGGGTAACAACCCAATGGTTGGTGCCACTGTTGCTGTAGCTGTTGCTATTTCAACTGCAAAGAAGTAATACATATAAATTACAAAAATAAACCCCCAAGTTTCGATGAGACTTGGGGGTTTTTATATATCACTAATTAACGTTCAATGTTTTCATTAATCAAGCATAAGTTCTACTTATTTTATCTTACTTTTGTTGTGATTATAATTTAAGACATCTTCTTTTGTTGGCTTAGTTTTTATTAGACTAAAAAACAATAATTATTATTGCTATTAAACCCAATAGAAGAAAAACAAAATAGACCTCAAAACTATGTTTAAAAAAGTATTCATTACATTACTAGCTTTATTAACACTCAATTTAACAGTGTTTGCTTCAACTCCTCTTGACAGAGGAACAACTTTAATTGTACGTATTCTTAGCTCCACCAATAGCAAATCCGGAACCACTCCAACAGCTATGGTTGAAGAGGATGTAAGAAACAAAAATGGACGGTAGTGATTAAGAAAGGAACTCTTGTTGAATTACAAGTTAACAGAGAGAAAGCAAAAGGTTGTGGCCGTCCAGGCACTTTATTTGTTAATTGTATTTCAACTAGAGCAGTAGACAACCAATATATAGTTTTAAATGGTGAGCTTAAAACAGAGGGTAACGATAAAAGAGGGTTAGCCATAGGCTTAGGTGTAGGACTAGGAGTTACTTTTCTACCTTTTGTTGGTTTTGCATTCTTAGCTATAAAAGGTGAACAAGCTACCATTCAACCAAACACTCTAATATCTAACGTTTTCGTTATGAACGACTACCTTATTGAGGAATAATTCTTTAAATGTTTTTTTATATAGTTCATTATTCTTATTTAGTTGATTAAATAAGAATAATGATACTATTCCAACAACTTAAATCGAAGACGAAGAACTCCATCTTTATGTGAATAGGTGGTGATTTTAAATTGTCCTATTTCCGAAGTATTTTTCACATGGTCTCCTATACAAGCACATACATCATAATCGCCCACTTTTACGATGCGTAAGGTTTGGCTAGCATCTTCGGGTAATTTGCTTAAATCCACCCTATCATCAACATCTTGCCGGTTAACCAATTCACAAGTAACAGATAGATGTAAATTGATTATTTTATTCACCTGATTTTCAATGACTGAAATATCTTCTTGGGTAAGCTCTTGATTTAGATGGTAGTCACACTTACTTTTTTTTCGTTCAATATGAGCATTAAACGAACGGGAACAGCCAAATAGTTGAACCATTGTAGCATTCAAAATGTGTTCTGCAGTATGCATAGGAGGATACTCCTTTTTATCGTGGTTATTCAGTATCATCATGTTGTTTAATTAGTAAATAAAAAGAGTATAGTTTATAAAATCCTATACTCTTTTCTTATATATGATTACAAAAACTCTCCCTTAATCTTCAAGTGGTTTCATATTGGTGTATACATTCTGAACATCTTCATCATCTTCTAAGCGCTCAATCATTTTATCTAACACTTCTCTTTGCTCAGGAGTAACATCTGTTTCTGTAGTAGGAATACGGGTGAATTCGGAACTTAAAATCTCATACTTATTCTCTTCCAAATAAGTATGTATGGCATTAAAAGAATGGAAAGGTGCATAAATGGTTATCTCATTATCTTCAATTTCATATTCATCTTCAACGCCAAGATCAATTAATTCAAGAATCAACTCATCAATGTCTAAGTCTTCTTTTTTTGCAATAGTGAAAATAACTTTATGATCGAATAAAAAATCCAGACTTCCACTTGTGCCTAATGAACCATCGAACTTATTAAAAACAGCACGTACATTAGCCACAGTTCGTGTTGTATTATCGGTTGCTGTTTCCACATATATTGCAATACCATGAGGCCCATAGCCCTCATAATTCATTTCAATATAATCTTTTTGATCCTTACCCATTGCTTTTTTAATGGCACGATCAATATTTTCCTTAGGCATATTCTCACGTTTAGCCGTAGCAATAATAACACGTAAACGTGAATTAACTTCCGGATCAGAGCCACCTTCTTTAACAGCTATAGAGATTTCTTTTCCTATTCTTGTAAAAGTACGAGCCATATTGCCCCATCTTTTAAGCTTTCTTGCTTTTCTATATTCAAATGCTCTTCCCATAATGGATTTATAAAATAATTTTCTAATAAGATTACTTAGCGTAAACTAGCATTTAATTGTTTTTGATAAACATTAATTAAACGACTCATTACTTTCTCAATAGCCTTATCATTAAGTGTTTTTGTTTCGTCTTGTAATAAAAAGCTAACTGCATACGATTTTTTACCTGCTTCAAGGTTCTTTCCTTCATAAACATCAAATAAAGAGACCTCTTTCAGTAGTTTTCGTTCAGTATTATAAGCTAACTGTTTAATCTCTTCAAAGCTTACTGAAGAGTCTACCAATAGAGCTAAATCTCGTTTTACAGCAGGGTATTTAGATAGTTCTGTATATTCCACTTTCACCTTACGAGTAGCGTGTAATAATGCTTTCCAATCAATATCAGCAAAATAAACTTCGTTTTCCAAGTCAAAGGGTGCAGCAATTTTTTTAGATACAATTCCTAAGGTTGCTAATACTTTATCTCCTCTGGATAAAAACTGAAGAGCAGTAGCATATATATCGCTCTTAAACGCCTGAACCTTCCATTCTCCTTCAATTAAACCTAAACGAGCAAATATGTTTTCCACATAAGCTTTCAGTTCAAAAAACGAACTGTCTTCGTCTGGATGTGCCCAAGAATTTGCAACTCTTTTACCTGTTACCCATAATCCTAAATGAAAGTCTTCAGAATATGGAGATAATGCAACATCTTCTGTTTTATTTTCCGCAGTATAGTAATAGCAATTACCAAACTCAAAAAACTTCAAACTGCTATTTTTACGATGCACATTATGTGATAGACTGGCTAACCCTCCGAATAAAAGAGTTTGACGCATACAGTTTAAATCGGCACTTAAAGGATTTAATAGATGCACTAATCGTTCTTTAGGATATGACTCCAAAGAATCATACAAAGCAGAACGAGTAAGTGAGTTATTCATTATTTCATTAAACCCTGATCCAACCAATTGTTCTGAAATTAAATTCTGTATTTTTTTAGAAGCATCGGATGCACTTTTAGGCGTTAAACTAGATTGTAAAGTTAACCCTACCTCAATTTGGTTATAGCCATAAATACGTAAAATATCTTCAATAACATCTACGTCACGACGAACATCTACACGATAAGGAGGCACGGATAAGTTTAACTCTGTTTCTGTTTCCGATTCAATTTTTATCTCCAAACTGTTCAAAATTCGTTTAACTGTTTCAAGAGGAATGATTTGCCCTATCAAAGCATTCATTTTCTCTAAGTTAAGAACCACCTTAAAGTCACTAAAGTCTCCTGATGTAACTTCTTTTATTTCCGAAGAAACGGTTCCGCCAGCTAACTCCTGAATCATAATGGTTGCTAACTTAAGACAATAAATCACATTGTTTGGATCAATGCCTCTTTCAAAGCGGAAAGAAGCATCTGTATTTAATCCGTGAAAACGAGCAGTTTTACGCACCCAGGTTGGATGAAAATAGGCACTCTCTATAAATATATTGGTAGTTTCTTCTGTAGCTCCGGAGTTTTCTCCTCCAAAAACACCAGCAATACATAACGGTTCACTTTCACTACAAATCATCAAATCTTTAGCCGATAATTTGCGTTCAACACCATCTAAAGTCGTAAAAGGAGTGTTTTCAGGTAGTGTTTTTACAATGATCTTGTTTCCTGCTATTTTGTCTGCATCAAAGCAATGTAAAGGCTGTCCATAAGCGTGTAAAATATAATTGGTAATATCAACCACATTATTTATTGGACGCAAACCAATAAAATTAAGTTTGTTTTTCAACCAATCAGGACTTTCTTTTACAGTAACTCCCTTCATTGTTATTCCTGCATAACAAGGACAAGCCTCTTTATTTTCAACTACAACAGGAATATCTAAATCTGTATTCTCTACTTTGAATTGATCTACGCTGAATTTCCGTATTTCAGCTTGCTCTCCTTGTTGAATTAAACAAGCTAAAATATCTCTTGCAACACCATAATGAGAACAAGCGTCAGCACGGTTTGGAGTTATATCAATTTCTAGAATATAGTCTTCCTCAACCTTATAATAGTCTTTTGCAAGCATACCTACTTGAGTATCTCCAGGCAAAACAATAATACCATCACTGTTATTCCCTACTCCAATTTCTGTTTCAGAGCAAATCATACCAAAAGAAGGCTCTCCACGAATTTTTGCTTTTTTAATTTCAAATTCCTCATCACCATTGTATAATATGCTACCTACTGTGGCCACAACTACTTTTTGACCTGCAGCAACATTAGGAGCACCACAAACAATGTGTAAAGGTTCTCCTTGACCAACATTTACATCAGTAACGTGTAAATGATCCGAATTAGTGTGTTTTTCGCAAGTAAGGACCTCTCCTATTACTAATCCTTCAAGACCACCTTTAATAGATTCTACTTTTTCTACTCCTTCTACTTCTAAACCGGCAGAAGTTAATATTTTAGCTAGTTCATCCGGCGACCAAGAAAAGTCGACATACTCTTTGAGCCAATTATAAGAGATATTCATATTGTTGTGTTTTTTATTTTTATTTCTAAAAGAAATACAAAGTTAATAAGTTTTTCGCTTGATAAAGAAGAAAGAATCAGGTTTCTTTAAGCTTAAAGTAAAGAATGAAAGCAAAATAGACCTTTCAGCCAATTTCATCATTATTGATTCTTCTTAAACTCCATTCAACCTTTTATTTATTACTAATGAACTTAATTAAAAGACCACATTGGATAAGTAAGATTAATTAAAGCGGGGATTTTATAATTAACTGATAGATTTCTTTTATTTGTTTTCTTTTCTAGCAGAAAATCTAAAAAACAAGCTAAGCACCTACTCATATTTTATAAGGTCTAAGACCGAAGGCCCGTCGGTCTAGGACTGAAGGGTGCTCGGTCTAGGACCGAAGGGCGTTAGGTCTAGGACCGACTAACACCCCACTCACAAGTCTTAAAAGGGGGGAAAAGAGTAATGGGAATTCCGTTAAAAAGAGTGTAAAAAACAGAAAACGAAAAAGAAGAGCTAAGCTTAGCTAAAAAGCTCTTAAGGAATTTAGCAAAGGTAAATAATCAATATAAAAAACCCCATAAAAAATAATTTATGGGGTTTCTAGTCTTTCAGACTATATAACACTGACGACTATTAATAGTCCTAATGAGGTTTTAGTTATTAAGTAGATCAGCTAATATCTTAGGCAAATAAAAGGTTTTATTCTTGTCAATATAAACGGCAACTGAACCTATGTTAAAAGGGCTATTATTTAAGTAAGCTACTGATTGAAACGCTTTAATCTTAAACTCATTCTCTCCCTTACGTACAACTAGAGTTGGTTGTTTACTTTCTATGTCAACAATCATTATTTCACCACCCACAAAAACATCTGTGTGTTTTGCAAAAATCTGTTCAGTTAGTTCAGGAAGAGTTGTTTTCAATCCTAAAGCATCACATAGATAATGATTTATTTCAATGTTTGTATTCATTCCTAAAGGCACTTCTCCTGCAGGATGGTACGCAGCTAAGAAAACATCTTCACCCGTATGTCCATAAGTAGTAAAACCAAAGTATGTGTGTTGATTCATTATATGAGTCAATATTTGACGAACAGATTCTTTTGTTCTTTTTTTCTCTGATTTTATCCAAGGCGAGTTCTTTGCATTTAATATTCTATTGAATTCTGCTGCCGAAAGCTCTAAAGCAGTTTTTTCTTTTATAATTTGTTTAATGTTATCCTTTTTCTCTTTTAATAAAAGTTGTTCCAAGCCTTCACCGGTCATTTTATATTTTGAAACTGCACCAAATAATTTCTCAAGACTAGCTTTGTCGTATCTGTCTAAATCATGACGTCCAATAGTAAAACCACTATTACCATGATCGGGTAAAATTACAACTGTGGTGTTTTTATTTTTCTTTGCAAAATCTATGGCGACACCTACAGCCTCATCAAAAGCTAAGAACTCGGTTATGCAGCCCACCGCATCATTAGCATGAGCAGCCCAATCTACCTTACTCCCTTCAACCATCATAAAGAAACCTTTAGGGTTTTCTGAAAGAACAGATAAAGCTTTTTCCGTCATTTCACGCAATGAAGGAAACTGAGTCTTATCTCGATCTAAATCATAAGGTAAAGCCATACCATTAAATAAAGCCCAACTTTTTCCGTTTATTTGTCTAAAAGAAGATAAATCATTTTCAATGTAATTAATTCCTTTGCTTTTTAAATGATTTATTAATTCATCATTCATTAATTTATCTCCTCCGGCAAAAACAACATCTAAATTCTGATGTACAATTTGAGGAGCTATGCAATCATAAGCACCTCTATTATAATGATGAGCAGAGCAGTCGGCAGGAGTTGCATGAGTAAACTCACAGGTAACTACCAATCCGGTTGATTTTCCTTGTTCAATACGAGCAGCTTCCAGTAAGGTTGCTAAAGGCTGATACTCCATAGAGGCATCCACTTCAACCAAGTCGTTCAACTTATCTTTAGGTGGATAAATTGAAATATTTCCTGTTTGTTGTGGCATACCTGTCATATAACAAGATGTAGTTGGAGCAGAATCTCCAATGGGAGCGTTAGAAGAATGAGTTTTTACAAAGCCACAGAAATAAGGATCTAAGTTCAATGTACTGCCTAATCCATTGAATATTTTATACCACCTTGCAGCAGTAACAACTCCCATTGATGTACCATCGGGAATCATAACAATAACATTCTTTGAGGGAGTTACTTTACTTTTATAAGGCTCATACTTATATGTTTGAGCGAATGAATAAGTAACAGATAAGAGTATTAAAACCCATGAAAAATAGATTCTTTTCATTTTACATAGTTTTTAGATAGTTTGTATTAAATAATTTCCTTCTTATAAGCAATTAAGCTTAAAGATACACATTTTTGATAAAAATAACAGATAGTCAAGACATTAAAGGCTTATTTAATTAAATCTTAATATAATCTGTCTGTAAAGGTCAAATAAAAAGGAGAAGAAGATCAATATGAATTACCTTTTAAGAATAACATCCATATACTATTCAAAATAGGTATTGTGTAATAAAATAGAAATTTTAAAAACCAACCATAACCTCTTTCGTAAAAGGTTGCTAGTAATTAAAAAGCAGTTCTAACTTCTATTTACTAAAATGAAGATTAATTAGTAAGATTCAATTTGTTTTTTGTTGTATATTTGCCAACAAATGAAGAAAATAATATTCACAATTATATTACTATCTACTTTTGCAATAACAACTTTTGCTCAGGTAGATCGTCCACGCCCGGCAAACCCTAACCATCAATACGACGAGTTTGGTAACATTGTGGACCAATTTGGAAATCAAATTGACCCTTCAATGATTCCGGAAGAGTTAGATAGTGCTAATGTTGAAATTAAATCTCTTGCACCTAAACTTTATATGTGGACCATTGACGATAGATTAGGTAACAGAACTTTTGTTGATGTAGATACAACTCACCATCATTTTCAAAACTCAAACTTAGTAGAGGGATATAATGGGCATTACAACTATTTAGGAAACTTAGGATCACCCCGATATAATCGAATTTTCTTTTTGAGAAAGAATATAGATCAACCTTTTTTTATTGCTCCTTATTCTGATTTTTTCTTTTCACCGGAACAGTTCAAGTTTACAAACAGCAATATTCCTTATACCAACTTGACCTATTATAAAGCAGGTAGTAAAATTAATGGAGAAGAGCGATTTAAATCGTACTTCTCAGTTAATGCTAACAAAAGACTAGCTATTGGTTTTAACATTGATTACTTATATGGTAGAGGATATTATCATAGCCAATCTACCGCCTTCTTTAACGGAGGGATATTTGGAAGCTACATTGGAGATAAATATCAATTGCACGCAATGTATAATAATTTCTCTCTAAAAATGGCTGAAAACGGAGGGATAACCGATGACAAATACATTACACATCCGGATGAAATGGCGGAAGGAAAAAACAACTTTGAGCCTCAGAACATTCCCACTAATCTGGAGAATACCTGGAATAGAAATACAAACTTTTATATCTATTTAAATCACAAATACAACTTGGGGTTCTATAAAGATGTACTTCACATAAATGAGGAAAATGATTCTACCTATAAAGAGGAGTTCATTCCTGTAACTCGCTTTATTCATACCTTAAAAATAGACAGAAATCGTCGTCGATTCATATCTAACAGTGAACCAAAGGATTATTATGCTAATACCTATATTAATACTTATGACAGAAAGAATGGTGATGTTATAGAAACCATCAATCATAATGTAAGTAATGACTCCACCACTTATATGGGCATTAAAAACACTTTTGGTATTTCATTGATGGAAGGATTTCATAAATATGCAAAATCGGGACTTACTGCCTATGTCTCCCATAAGATAAGTAAATACGATTTAATGAATAAAGACTCCGTTAGTGTAAATAACTATACGGAAACTGAGCTATATGTGGGTGGGGAGTTAGCCAGACGACAAGGGAAAATCTTCAATTACAATGTTACTGCAGAGGTAGGTGTTGCAGGGATAGCAGCAGGTACTTTTCAAGCAGATGGTAATTTGGACTTTAACTTCAAGCTGGGTAAAGACACAGTGAATTTCATAGCTAAAGGTGGTATTTCAAGAACTAAGCCTAATTTCTATATGCGAAGATATCATTCCAATCACTTTTATTGGGATGAAGGCACCGATTTTAACGAGTTAAGCAATGAAATCAACTCTCGTGTTGAAGGAGAATTAAACATTCAAAAGTGGAGAACAAACATAAAGGCAGGGTTTCAAAACATAAAGAACTATACTTATTTTGATGGTAATGCTTTGCCCGCACAAGAAGGAAGTAACATACAGGTTTTATCAGCTACATTAAGTCAAAACTTTAAGTTGGGCATTCTTCATTTAGATAATGAAGTTACTTGGCAAAACTCTAGTAATGAAAAAGTTTTACCCCTCCCTAAACTGTCTTTATATCACAACTTATATTTGAAGGCACAACTTGCCAAGAAAGTTTTAAGTGTGGAATTAGGAGCTGATGTTCGATATTTTACCAAATACAAAGCTTTAGCTTATACACCGGCCATACAAAACTTTCACTTACAAAATGAAAACGATCCAATTGATATTGGTGGATATCCCATTGTCAATGTATATGCTAATTTACATCTAAAGCGTACCCGATTTTTTGTTATGTTCTACCACGTGAATCAAGGTTCAGGTAGTTCTAACTATTTCTTAAGTCCTCATAACCCAATAAACCCCAGACTATTAAAACTAGGTGTTTCTTGGAACTTCTATGATTAAATTCTAATGCTTATGATTGTTAGTAGAAATAAATATTGGCATTACCTATTAATCGCTTTTGCCGGTGCACTAATCAGTACTTGCCTATCAAATAAAAAGAAAAAAAGTGATACACAAATCAGGGACTACCCAACCATTATCAAAGAAGGAACATTAAGAGTGGTCACTGAATATAACACTATAGCCTACTATGTAGACTCTGACTCAATCAAAGGATTTCACTACGAACTGATTCATACCATTGCCCAAGATAAAGGGTTAAAAGTAGAAATAACGCCTATTATGTCCGTTACCGATCGCTTTCAAGGCTTGCAAGAAGGTAAATATGATTTAATTGCTTATGATATTCCTACTACTTCTATTCTAAAAGACTCTATCCTTTTAACCACCCCCATTAATCGTAGCAGACAGGTTTTAGTTCAACGCAAGCCAACCGCAAATGATACTACACAATTCATTAATAGCCAATTAGACCTTGCAAAAAAAACGCTATATGTAGTAGAAAACTCTCCGGCTTTATTACGAATAAATAATTTGAGCAATGAAATTGGAGATACAATTTACACGCAAGAAATCAAAAAATATGGTTCGGAACAACTTATGGCTTTAGTTGCCCATAAAGAAATTGACTATGCGGTTTGTAATGAAGATATAGCACAAGCTATGATTGATTCATTTCCTCAACTTGACATTAATACACAAATCAGCTTCACTCAACTCTATTCGTGGGCGGTAAATAAACAGTCAGAAGAACTAGTAGACTCTTTGAATAATTGGTTAAGTAAGTATATGAAAACCAAAGAGTTTCAAAACTTATACAACAGCTACTATAACAAATAACTCTTTGTTTGTTATAGTAAAGATAAATTAGTACAAATCTATGAGCAAAAGCTCCATTGAAGAGTTAAAAGGAAGAGGTTGGTTCTGCTCAAATGATCTTATTTCTTATCAAGAATATTCAACCGATCAGCTACATAGACAACTAGATTCAAGTATAGCTTCTGAACGCTCTATTGCTATTCATCTTTTATCTAAAAGAAATATAAACGAAGTTGAGCTTACCAATAAACTCATATCTCTTCTAACAAAAGAGAAAAGCTTATATACTAAAATTGAAATCTGTTCAGCATTACAAAAAGGCAAAGAAGAAACAGCAAAATTATTAATTCCCCACCTTGGTAAAATTGGAAATAATCAATACAAAAGACTACAAAATCGAACTTCTAGAAAGAAAAGTTACCCTTTACCCAGAGATATTGTAGCACGAACTTTAGCTAAAATGGATATCTTAATATATCCGTTATTGTATCAAGAACTTTCAGTTGATGAGGAGTATATACTCTCTGAGTTAATAGATGCCATAGGATTTATGACTTATTATAATAAAGAATTAGTTTCAGAAAAACGCTTTCATAAGCTACTGAACACATATGATACAGAGAATAAACTGATTCAGTGGAAGCTTATTACCTGCTTTTCAGCATTTCCTATAAAAGAATCTAAAGCAACTCTTCTAGATATTGTTAAGGAAAATAATCACTCCCTATTTGTTAAAGAGGCAAACCGTTCATTAACAGTAATAGAATGGGGTTGAATGACAATAAAACAAGTATTCTTTGAGCAAAAAAAATCCGATAGAAAGATTAGCACTTCTATCGGATAAATAAATTGTTTTGCTTATATAAACCGGAATATTTATTTGCTTAAAAATCTTTTGCAGATAAGTATCGCTCAGCTTCCATAGCTGCCTTACAACCACTTCCAGCTGCAGTAACAGCTTGTCTATAAATTGAATCAGCAACATCACCTGCAGCATACACACCCGGTAGTTTTGTTATAGGTGTACCTGGTTCTGTAATAATATACCCTACTTCATCAGTTTCTAAATAAGGCTTAAACACATCAGAATTGGGAGAGTGACCTATAGCTAAGAAGAACCCGGAAATGGGAAGATCGTAAGTTTTTTCATCGGCTTCTCCTTTTCTATAAACCAAGTTCACGCCTTCAACCCCATTCGAACCATACAATCCAATGGCATTATGTTCGTATAAAACTTCAATTTTCTTATTCTTTGCTACACGGTCTTGCATAATTTTTGAAGCCCTCAAATGATCTTTTCTAACAATCATATACACCTTTGAAGCCAAGCTGGCTAAGTACAAGGCTTCTTCACAAGCTGTATCTCCTCCACCAACTACAGCAACATCTTGGTTGCGATAGAAAAAACCATCACAAGTAGCACAAGCACTAACACCCATACCTGAGTATTTTTCTTCATCTTCTAACCCTAAATATTTAGCAGTAGCTCCTGTTGCAATAATCAACACATCTGTCTCTATCTCTTTCTTCTCATCAATAGTTACACGATATGGAGCTTTAGACAAATCAGAACTTGTAGCCATACCAAAACGAATATCAGTACCAAAACGCTCTGCCTGTTGTCTTAAATCTGCCATCAATTCCGATCCACTAATAGACTGAGGATAACCGGGAAAATTCTCCACATCAGTAGTAGTAGTTAATTGACCTCCGGGTTGTATTCCTTCATATAATACAGGACTTAGATTAGCTCTTCCGGCATAAATAGCAGCAGTATATCCAGCTGGTCCTGAACCGATGATTAAACATCTTACTTTTTCTATATTACTCATATTATTTGTTTTTTAATTATTTTTCTATGTTACTATCTTAAATCAATGATTTCAACAGATGGATATTTGGATTCATCAAATTGAAAGAAAGATTGATCATATTTTTGATTTTGATGATATTCTTTCACTGTAATCTCGCTTTCTGTTCTATCTTGAAGTCTTACTTTTAGATATAGAGGTAAATGACTGAATTTATCTATATATAATACAACTGATTCTATATCTCTATCTTTCTTTACACTTTTTAGAAGTACCTCCACAACTTGTTTTGACTTATAATTGGTTGTTTTTCCTATAGCATAAGAATAGCCTTTTTTATAGCTTAAAAGAAGACGATACGGATTAATAGACTCTAATTCCTCTTCTGTGGGATTTATTATATTAACCTCTTCATTGACTAACAAATAGCTCCATTGCGTTTTGCCATCAAACCAACTTCGTAGATCAGATGCTTCCAATTTAAAACAATCATCTTGCAAAAATAAAAGCCCATTCGATTTATCAATGTATCGTTGATCTTTAGTTGTTACAACAGTAAAACTAACCTGAACTCCCCCACCGGAATGAATCTGATTAGCTGTTTGATCTAGTATTTTACGGGCCTCTTTTGCTTGTTGTCCCCAAAGTGTAGTAACCATTAGAAACAACACAACAGTACTAACTATTCGTTTCATCGTACCTAATAACATCTACTTATTATAAATTGTTCAACTTTAAAGATAAATCCGCTTCATTTAAACAAAGTACTTCACGAGGCTTACTCCCTTCGCTTGGTCCCACCACTCCTGCAGCTTCTAGTTGATCCATAATACGTCCTGCACGATTATAACCAATAGAAAACTTACGTTGTAGCATAGAAGTTGATCCTTGTTGTTGTAATACTATCATCAGTGCTGCATCATCGAATAAAGGATCTAAGTTTGTCAAATCTACTTCTCCTGGAGCTAGCTCTGTTTCTTCATGGAACTCAGGTAATTCAAAAGCTTGAGTATATCCCTGCTGTTTCGCAATGTATTTTGTTATTTCATCTACTTCGGGTGTGTCAATAAATGCACATTGAACACGTATGGGATCAGCACCTTGCAAGAATAACATATCACCACGTCCTATAAGCTGATTTGCTCCCGGACGGTCTAAAATAGTACGAGAGTCCATCATTGAGGAAACACGGAAAGCTACCCGTGCAGGGAAGTTTGCTTTAATTGTACCTGTAATGATATTGGTAGTAGGTCTTTGAGTTGCAATCACCATATGTATCCCCACAGCACGGGCTAATTGAGCTATACGTGCTATAGGCAATTCTATATCCTTACCTGCAGTCATAATTAAATCTCCAAACTCATCAATAACAACCACAATATAAGGCATATACTTATGTCCTTTGTTAGGGTTTAACTTTCTATTGATAAACTTATGATTATATTCCTTTACATTTCTAACATGAGCAGCTTTTAACAAGTCGTACCGACTATCCATCTCCACACAAACTGAATTTAACGTCTGTACTACCTTATTTACATCAGTTATAATAGCCTCTTCCTCGTCTGCCAATTTAGCTAAGAAATGTTTCTCTATTACTGAATAAATACTGAATTCCACTTTTTTAGGGTCAATTAAAACAAACTTCAATTCGGCAGGATGTTTTTTATACAACAAAGATGCAATCATAGCATTCAATCCAACCGATTTACCTTGTCCTGTTGCACCCGCTACCAATACGTGAGGCATCTTACATAAATCAACCATAAACACTTCATTGGTAATAGTCTTACCAAAAGCAATGGGAAGATCATAAGTACAATCTCTAAATATCTTTGTTCCAAGAATGGAACGGCCAGACACAATTTTAGGATTGGAGTTTGGCACTTCAATACCAATGGTTCCTTTTCCCGGAATGGGGGCAATAATACGAATTCCTAATGCAGCCAAGCTTAAAGCAATATCATCTTCTAGTCCTTTGATTTTTGAAATACGCACTCCCCTTTCCGGAGTTATTTCATAGAGTGTTACTGTGGGACCAACTGTTGCTTTTATTGTGTTAATCTCAATACCAAAACTTTTCAGCGTATTGATGATTTTATCTTTATTCTCATTTTGCTCTTCCATATTGATGGTTGGTTCACTATCTACATAGTCTTTCAACAAATCAAGAGTTGGAAGACGATAATGCTCTAAATCCAACTTAGGATTATAAGGTTGTAAATCGGCTTCATCATATGTTTCATTCTCTTGCACAATTCCAACCTCAAAGCTTGGTCCGTCTTCCTCAGCATCATTTTCTTTTGAAGGAATCGATTCTTCTTTAGGTTTTTTCGGAGTATTACTTGGAACAACAGGTGTAATCTCTAATTCTATGGGGTCTGTTTTCTTTGACTCTTCTTCAAAAACATCTTCTTGAATAGGTTCATTCAATTCTTTTTCATCATCAGTTACATCATCATCTTCATTGATTGTTCCGTCCTCAGTCATTTTCTTTTTCTTTCTTTTTAGATAAGAGAAAGAGAATAGGTAACGAATCCACCCAATGGCCTTTCTATTCATCAACACTAAAATACTGAGCCCAGTTCCAACCAAAAGTAAAACAACACCCAATACCCCTATTTGAGAAATGAGCCATAAGCTTACATTATAGCCATGAAGTCCACCTAAATACATAAATGAATCCTTATAGGTAGGCATTAATGCAAAACCAAAAAACAAAGAGAACCAAATAAGTAAGGCAGAACAAGCCAAAAACCATTTCCAAGGCTTTACTCTTTTGACTTTCATCAAGTGCAATCCCCAGACTGCAAGGAAAACAATAATGAAAATTGTAGATACGCCGAAACAGTCATTCATTAAATAGTTTGATAATTGGGCACCTCTTGAACCCGCATAGTTTTGAATATCGTTTTCTGTTTCAGAAAGATCTACCAACCCACCAGATTCGACTAAGCTTTGATCTGCTGAACCTGTAAAAAAGAAAGAGATGTACGAAATGAGAAAAAAACCGGAAAGTATAACCATTCCCAGCCCTAAAAGAAAGTGTAAAGTTTCATTCTTAAAAAATGCAGCAACCTTATAAAGCCATTTTTTATCCAGTTTCTCAGTTTTCATATTATATTATCCAATAATGTTCTAGAATATTCTATATCTATGCAAAAATAGTAAAAATTAAAAAGATTATCATACAACTTCAAGTAACAACATTCTTCTCTTTTATAAATAGATGAAATATAGGTAGCCTACCTCTTTTAGGAACAGGAAAAGTATGAAAAGATACAATAAGTTGAGTTTTTTTAATAATGCTAAACATTAAAATAGATTTTTTGATAAAAAGAGGAGGTGATTTAAACCATTCTTACCTTTTTCAGCTATTGATAGCTCCTCTTAATTAGTTTTTCTCTACCTTTGTAACTGATTTACTTGAATAAACATGGAAGATTACACCTCAGTCATTTACGATAAAAATGTCATAGAATTTGTCACAGTTTCTGCTGAATACTGTGCTTTTCTTGAACAAACTAAAATAGTTGAATCGGAAGAATATGTAAATACACTACTTAAAATTCTCCCCCTACTATACATAAAAGCCCTTTTATTACCTCACTCTGAAAGGATGGGATTTGAAGAACCGGAAGTACACGTTGATGAGATTACATATGAGGTGATTCGACAAAACATCGCAAAAATTTTAGGCCCGGATGATGACTACTTGGAAGTTTTCACTCCTGATATGAATTACAGTGATCAACCCAACAAACAATGGATATCTGAAGGACTTGCAGACATGTATCAAGACTTAAAGAATTTCATTTTTGTTTTTCAGCAGGGATTAGATGAGGTTATGAATGATGCTTTAGTTATTTGCCTGGAAAACTTTGAATATTATTGGGGGCAGAAGTTAGTAAACACACTAAGAGCTCTCCATAACATAAAATATAATCCTGACAGGGATATAAACCAAGATTTTATTTGAGTTTCAACGCTAATTGTATAAAATGAAAGTGGATTTATAAATGATGATTATTAGAAAAAGCATAAAAGGCGAAGAAATAAAAGAACTACCTCAGGTTACCTTTACCGGGGAAATAATAACTATAACTTCAGAGCTGGGTATTATTGAAGCTTTGGAGTATCTTAATAATTATGAAATAGTGGGCATTGATAGTGAAACTAAACCTTCCTTTAGAAAAGGAAAAACAAACAAGGTTTCTTTATTGCAAATAGCTACTATTGATCGTTGCTTTTTAATTCGATTAAACCATACAGGCTTAACTCAACCTCTTATCGACTTTTTAGAGAATCCTGAAATTATTAAGATAGGTTTATCACTACACGATGACTTTTTAATGCTCCACAAGCGAGCTCCTTTTGAACAAAAAGGATTTATCGATATTCAAAAATACGTTCCTCAATTTGGAATCAAAGATAAAAGTTTACAAAAGATTTACGCAATTCTTTTTAATGAAAGAATATCCAAATCGCAAAGAATGTCCAATTGGGAACGTGATGAGTTAACCCAATCTCAAAAAACATATGCAGCTACTGATGCTTGGGCTTGTTTAAAAATATACAATTTACTTGAGGAGCTCAAAGTAAATGGACAGTATGTTCTCCAACCTAACTGTGCAAACACAACAGATCTAACAGAAACAACTAAATAGGATTTACAAATTAATATGCAATACCGTAAAGTATTTTTAAAACCCAAGAAAGAGGAATCATTAGAGCGATTTCACCCTTGGATTTTCTCAGGTGCAATAGCTAAAATTGAAGGTACTCCTCAAGAAGGTGAAGTTGTAGAAGTATATACCTCTACAAACCAGTTTATTGCTATAGGCCATTATCAAATTGGCAGTATCACCATACGTGTTCTCTCTTTTACACCCACAGAGATAGATTCCGAATTTTGGAAAAACAGAATACAGCAAGCATATAATATGAGAGAAGCCATCGGTTTAGCTCATACAACGAATAATAACTCTTTTCGGTTAATTCACGGTGAAGGAGATCAACTACCCGGTTTAATCATTGATGTTTATAATCATACTGCTGTTATACAAGCACACTCTATTGGAATGCACGTCAGCAGACAGATAATTGCAAAAGCCACACTTGAGGTGATGAATCCTTTTGTTAAACATATCTATTACAAATCGGAAACCACACTTCCCAATAAAACAGATTTATCCGAAACTACAGGATTCCTTACAGAATCTACTACAGATTTTGTAGCAATAGAGAATGGATTGAAGTTTAATGTGGATTATTTGAAGGGGCAAAAAACCGGGTTTTTCATTGATCAAAGAGAAAACAGAGCCCTATTAGAGAGATATGCAAAAAATAGAAATGTATTAAATATGTTTTGCTATACAGGTGGTTTTTCTTTCTACGCAATGCGTGGAGGAGCAAATCTAGTTCATTCATTAGATAGCTCGGCAAAGGCCATAGAATTAACCAACCAAAACATAAATTTAAACTTTCCCAATGATAACAGACACGAATCATTTGCTGAAGATGGATTTAAATTTTTAGATAATATTCCGCAAGATAAATATGATTTAATTGTTTTAGACCCTCCTGCTTTTGCTAAACACAAAAGAAGTTTGAGAAATGCACTACAAGGTTATAGAAGACTTAATGCCAAAGCCATTGAAAAAATGAAACCAGGAGGTATTCTTTTTACTTTTTCTTGTTCTCAGGTAGTTAGCAAGAATGATTTTAGAACTACGCTATTTTCTGCTGCAGCAATGGCAAAACGCGAAGTACGGATTTTACATCAATTGAATCAGGCTCCCGATCACCCCATTAACATTTTTCACCCCGAAGGAGAATATTTAAAAGGACTTGTCCTATATATTGAATAAACAAATTGTTAAAAGTTTCTAAAAACAAGATAGAAAACCAGACACAATTATGTTGTATAACATAAAAACACTTATCTTTGCATTGTGTTTTTCATGGTATTAGATTTAAGGTTAAAAAAGATTGGTTGTCGCAAGGCAATCAATTTTTTTTTTTGCCTCTTCCGTTCATTCAATACAAATCTTTATTAGTTCTAAGAAGCACCTTGAGAATATTCTTGTATATTTGTGTACAAAGGAGTAGTTAACAAAATATTTAGAATATGAAAGGTATAAAACTTCGCTTAATCGTTATGAACTTTCTACAATATGCAGTGTGGGGATCGTGGTTAATTTCTCTAGGAGCATATTTAGGAGGAGAATTGAACTTCTCCGGCAAGCAAATTGGTAGTTTTTTTGCAACAATGGGTATCGCTTCACTTTTTATGCCGGCATTAATGGGAATTATAGCAGACCGATGGGTACAGGCACAGCGTTTATTAGGTATCTGTCATCTGGTTGCCGGAGCTTTTATGATTGCTGCAGCACCTCAAATTACCTACGCCCCTTTATATGCACTTATTCTATGTAGCGTTCTTTTTTATATGCCAACCATTTCACTCTCAAATTCAGTGGCATATAGCTCTCTATCTAAAGCAAACCTAAACACTGTTAAGCACTTCCCTCCTATTCGTGTATGGGGAACAGTAGGTTTTATCTGTGCGATGGTTTTGGTAGACTTATTAGGCTTTACACGTTCACCTAATCAACTTTATTTTTCTGCAGTACTTTCCATTCTATTAGGCTTATACTCATTTACGTTACCACAGTCTGATGTAAGTAAAGAAGAGAAAAGTCAATCATGGGTGGATGCTATGGGACTAAGAGCTTTCACCTTATTCAAAGAAAAGAAAATGGCCATCTTTTTTATTTTCTGTATGTTTTTAGGTGTTTCACTACAAATTACAAATGCATTTGCCAATGATTATTTAACCAATCATTTTGGTTTAATGGAAATATATCAGGGAACATTTGGTGTTGAACACGCAAATATTTTGATTTCACTATCGCAACTTTCTGAAACTCTTTGTATATTATTGATTCCGTTTTTCCTTAGAAAGTACGGCATTAAAACTGTTATGTTAATTAGCATGGCAGCTTGGGTGCTTCGTTTTGGCTTGCTTGGTGCAGGAAACCCGGGAGGTGGAGTTTGGATGCTTGTTTTATCCATGCTTGTTTATGGTGTAGCATTCGACTTTTTCAACATTTCCGGATCACTTTATGTCGATCAGGAAACAAGCCCGTCAATACGCTCTAGTGCTCAAGGAGTATTTATGATTATGACTAACGGATTTGGAGCTCTTATTGGGTCGTATGCAGCAGGATTTGTTGTAGACCATGTGGGTTGGCCTAACTCATGGTATGTATTTGCAGGATATGCATTAGTAATTGCCATTTTGTTTGCCCTTATATTCAAGCATAAACACAACCCGGACGAGATTCCAGATCAGATAATTTAAAATTACATATGGATAAAGAAGTAGAAATAGTAGTACAGCAAATAGCCGATAGCCAAATTGAAATTGGAGCCTATGCTTTAATTTTGAAAGAAAAGCAAGGAGATCGCAACTTAGTTATCATTATAGGAACGGCAGAAGCCCAATCTATAACCTTAAAGATTGCTGGTATACAATCTCAACGTCCTTTAACTCACGATCTATTTAAAGCTGTACTAGACAACTTAAAAGCTGTTATACATAAAGTTCTAATTTATAAATCAGAAAAAGGAATATACTTTTCCTATCTTTTTCTTGAAAATGAGTCTAAGGAAGTCATACAAATTGACTCTCGCACATCCGATGCTATTGCCTTAGCATTACGATGTGATGCACCTATATATATTTATGAATCTATTCTTGAAAAAGAAAAAATAAAAATCACAAAAGAGAATAAAACTCAAGACGAAGGTGATGAACAATCTTCCTTGACTTCATTAGAAGAGGCACTAAAAAAAGCAGTCACTGAAGAAAATTATGAATTGGCTTCTGTTCTAAGAGATAAAATAGAGAAAATTAAATCGCAACAATAATTATGCACATTTTCTATGCCCCCGATATAACTTCTAGTCAAGAACTACCAGAGGGTGAAGCAAAACATGCTACACAAGTTTTACGGCTAAAAGAAGGGGATTCGATAACCATTACTAATGGATTGGGTTTTTTTTATGAGGCGACTATTATTACTGCTACAAAGAAAAAATGCAGAGTACGGATAGATAAAACCACTGAAGTACAGAAGCCTTTTTCCTGCAGTTTACATTTAGCTATGGCACCAACCAAATTAATGGAACGTACAGAGTGGTTGGCAGAAAAGGCTACAGAAATTGGTATTGATGAGATATCTTTTCTGAATACCCAGTTTTCAGAACGCCGAACCATCAAATTAGAACGTATAGAAAAAAAGGTTATCTCAGCGGCTAAACAATCGCTTAAAGCTTACCTGCCCCAAATAAATGAACTAATTTCTTTTACTGACTTCATTAAACAAGAGTTTAATGGACAGAAATTTATTGCTCATTGTTATCCAACTGAAAAGAAGTTATTGAAAAGCGTATTATTACCTAATATTGACACCTTAATTCTTATTGGACCAGAAGGAGACTTTAGTGAAAGTGAAGTTGAAATGGCAGTCGAAAAAGGCTTTATTCCCATTACTTTAGGTGAAGCCAGACTGCGGACAGAAACAGCAGCCTTAGTTGCTGTACATACCTTTACACTCATTAATCAATAAAATATAAACTTAATATAAATTCTAATGAAAAAAACAAGAAAGATATTCTCTAAATATTTACTTCTCACTTTTATCCTAACACTCACTCTATCGTGTTCTGGGACAAAGAAGTTTATGTATTCCATTCCATCGGATACAGATAAATTAGTTGGAGTTAATTTTAATCAGCTGTTAGATAAATCAGGATTTAACAAAAAGAAAAACAAAAAAATTAAAGACACATTTATTGCAGTCTTAGAAAATGAGATAACAGCAGAAGAGTTAAACCAATTCAAAAAAATAATAGATGACCCTTCACAATCGGGAATAAACACCCAAGGACATCTGTGCTTCTTTAGTTCTCCTTCTTTGGCTTACCCTGTATTTGCTGCAGAAGTTAAAAGCCAAAAGAAATTAAAGAAACTCATAGAAACACTGAACAATCAAGGGATAGCCGATTCATTGATACATGAGAAACCTTACTATTACACCGTTTTAGCTAAAAAAACCTTTGTAATTTTTGATAAAAACACATTCATTGCCATTACGGTACCATCAAATAAAATTGAAGCTGCAAAAAAACAAGCCATAGGTCTTTTTAACTTACCTAAAGAAGAAAGTATAGTAAAAAACAATGCAGAAACCTTTAAGTTATTTAAGAATAGCAAGGAAGATATTGTATTCTATACTGATTTAGAAGATATTCCATCAGCCTATAAACGGAGTTTGGAACAAACCTTAAAAACAAAGGTAGACGATGTGGATATTCGATTTGTTTCTACTTTGAATTTTGAAAAAGGAGAAACAAAACTTGTAGTAAAAAACATAGATCAGAATGCACTTTATGCAAACAAGAAAAACTTATTAAAACCTTTATCGGGAAGTTTATTAAACTTATTTCCATCTAACACATTGGGTTTAATAAACTTTGGCATTAATGGTAAAGAGGTTTACAAAGAAATGCTTAAACAAGAAGATTCGGGAATTAATGCAGATGATAAAGATTTTAAAAACTTCATAGAGGGTATCAATGGTGACTGTACCTTTGGAGCGTATACTATGGGAGTGAATAAAGCAAAACCCAACTTTTTAGTAGTTATTGAAGCCAATAGTAAAAAAATTGATTTAGCCGTTGAACTTGAAAGAAGTCAACTTATCAATAAAGGAAACATCATTGAGCTTAAGGAGAATGAGTATTTATACAGAAATGTAGATACCAGAAAACTTCCTTTATCGAACTACCTCCCTACAGATGTGTTTTTTGGTTTGAAGAAAAACTATCTTTACATCACTAGTGACGAGTTAATATATAAAGACTTGGATAATAAGATTGACAAAACAATGAAAGATTCTCATCTAACGTCTAATCTAAAAGGAAATATGCTTTTTGCAACCATCAATATCCAAGAGATTCTAGATTTACCCATTGTTAAAATTGCAACCATGTTTGGAGGTGCTGAAGCACAAAAAGCAATAGAAAAAGCTTCTTTATTTAGTCACTTTGAAATAAAGAATAAAAGCAATGACCTTAATGTTACTCTTTACCAAAAGGAATCTAAAGAAACAATTTTAGAAATACTTTTAGAAGAAATCATAAAACAATTACCTCTGGGTTTATAATGGAAACCATAGAATTAAAAAACATATTGCCCGAAGCCTTTAAACAATTGGATAAAGTTGAATCCGATGTTTGGCATCAATCTATGACCTTTCATAAAAAAAAGATTTACTTAATCAAAGCAGTTTCAGGCGCGGGTAAATCTTCTTTATGTGGGTATTTATATGGTGACAGAAAAGATTATCAAGGCATCATTTCTTTCGATGGTGCAAACATAGCTGCTCTAAATCATAAAGACTGGGTGGACATCAGAAGAAATCATTTGAGTTTAATTTTTCAAGACTTAAAGCTCTTTCCTGAATTGACAGCTTTAGAAAACATTCAAATAAAAAACAACCTGACTCATCATAAAAAGAAAAAGGAAATAATCAACTGGCTTGACCGATTGGGGTTAAAAGAACACATCCATCAACCTGCTAGTAAATTATCCTTTGGGCAACAACAACGTGTGGCTTTTATTAGAGCTTTATGCCAACCTCTGGATTTTATTCTTTTAGATGAACCGGTGAGTCATCTGGATCAAAAAAATGCAGATTTAATGTCTACCATTTTAATGGAGGAATTTGAGAAGGAGTCTTTTGGAATTATTGTTACAACAATTGGTAGGGATATAGAACTTCCTTACGATTATATTATGAATCTATGAAGCTAATTTGGAAACTACTTAAAAAACCCATTAGTTTAAGCCAAATTATTGGTTTTATTTTAGCTAACATCATTGGAACTACTATCATTCTTTTAAGTATTCAGTTTTATAGAGATATATCTCCTGTGCTTAAAGGTACCGACTCATTTATGAGTCAAAATTATATAGTAGCCACCAAAAAGGTAAGCACATTAAGTTCATTATCTGGCAAAAGCAATCTATTCTCCTCCAAGGAGATTGCTGAACTTAAAAAACAAGACTTCTGCAAATCGTTGGGTGTTTTCACTCCTTCACAATTCAAGGTTTATGCCGGATTATCTATTGAGAGTAAAGGGATACGGTTTGGAACAGATATGTTTTTTGAATCTGTACCTAATCATTTTATAGATGTGTCTTTAGAAGAATGGCAATTTAACCCTACGGATGAAAATAAAATTATTCCTATTATTCTGCCTAGAAACTATTTGAACCTATATAACTTTGGCTTTGCAGAAAGTCGCAATCTCCCTAAATTATCCGAAGGAATGATTGGGATGGTTCAGCTAGATGTTAACCTTTCGGGTAAAGAAGAATATGAGGCTTTCAAAGGTCAAATTATAGGGTTTTCCGATCGGTTAAATACAATTTTGGTACCTCAAACTTTTATGGAATGGGCTAACGGAAAGTTTAGTGTGGAACAACATAAAGACCCTTCACGGATCATTATTGAAGTAGATCAACCCTCCGACCCTGCTATAGCCGATTTCTTTCAACAAAAAGGCTATGAAGCCGAATCAGGAGCACTAGATGAAAGTAAGACCACCTATTTCTTAAAAATGATTTTTGGAGTTGTTTTATTCATCGGTCTGCTTATAAGCATACTCTCGTTATACATATTACTTTTAAGTATATTCCTTTTAATTCAAAAAAGCACAGAAAAACTAAGAAACCTTCAGCTTATTGGGTATAAAGCAACACAGCTTGCCATTCCCTACCAACTATTAGTTGCAGTTTCAAATGTTGTGGTGGTATTCTTGTCATTAGGTATTGTTTATTTTATAAGGAGTTTATATATAACTCAACTACAACCACTATTACCTAACTTAAAAACGGAATTCTCACTAACCCTTTGCATCATTGCCTTTATTCTTTTACTATTAATAGTTGTAATGAATAGTCTGCTGATTAAACAACGTATCAAGAGAATATAACAGTAACCCAAATATAAAAACCGAAAAAGCCCTTTATCTATACGATGAAAGGGCTTTTTTGGTATATACCAAGATAGTAGCCTAAATTGTGGAAAGCCGTATTTTATCCTGATTAACTCTTTTCATAAAATCATTCTAAATAACTCATAAAAAAACAGTTTTAAACAAGAAAAACCATAAAAAACAGACTCATTATTTCACCCATTGAAAGTTATTCATTTTGATACTTTTGGTCGGTCTAGGACCGAGGGGTGTTCAGTCCTAGACCGAGAGGCCTCCGGTCCTAGCCCCATCTAGAAGCTCTAAATCAAGGGGTATTTTGTTTACAGTTTCAATCTATTTTAAGAGAAAAAAAATCAATTATCATAACCGACTTATAATGAGTTTTAATTAGACTAAAATATCAGAACATTCCTTATTTCTCATTTTTTTCTTCTTACACTACAAAAAATTTGAAAGAGAAAAAAGAATCGTTTTAATTCTTTCTTTTAATTTATCTACAATCAAAATAAGTGCTTTTACTGAATATTCTTTAGGAATTATTTTCCAATGTAAAATAATTATATTATATTTGTATAGAATTAATAATTGAAGAGATGAAATACATAAAGAAATATTGGACACACCTTTTAGGAGCTCTAATTGGAGCTATTGGTGGATTTTTATACTGGAAATTTATAGGATGTACAACAGGTACTTGCCCAATAACTTCTTCACCTATTAACAGTACACTTTATGGTGTATTATTAGGTGTACTCTTTGGAGGATTATTTCAAAAGAAAGAAAAAACAGAAAAATAAAAACAATAGAAATGAAAACAATTAATTTAACAAAAGAAGATTTCTTAGCTAAAGTAGCCAATTATGAATCGAACCCATCAGAATGGAAGTATTTAGGTGATAAACCGGCATTAATTGACTTTTATGCAGATTGGTGTGGTCCTTGTAAAGCAGTAGCTCCTATATTAGAAGAGTTAGCAGAAGAATATAAAGAAGAAATTTATATCTACAAAATTAATACTGAAGTAGAACAAGAATTATCTGCTGTGTTTGGAATTCGCAGCATACCTTCTCTTTTGTTTGTACCAATGAATGAACAACCACAGATGGCTGCCGGTGCCCTTCCTAAAGCTGAATTAAAGAAGATTATTGATGATATATTGTTAAAAAAATCGAGTGAAGAAACTAAATAATCATAAGTAAAGTCATTAATTTTCACAGATAAAAAAAGGAGAAACTTTGAAAAGTTTCTCCTTTTGCATTTTAACTCTTAATGATCGTGATGATCTGCATCAGAGGCTGCTTTATCTTGATGAACTGTTCCCCTTGGATGCTCCGGTTTAGCATAAATGGAGTAAAGTTTCAAGGGTTTATCCCCTTTATTTAATATGTTATGCCATTTCCCCAATGGAATAAAAATAGCATCATCGTCACCTGCTTTACGCACAAAATTCAAATCATCTTCACTATCGCCCATTAATACTTCGGCTTCACCTGATTCAACACGTAGAAATTGCTCAACATCATAATGAACTTCAAGTCCAACTTCTCCTCCAACAGGTATAGACATAACTGTAAGTTGAAAGTTTTCTCCGGTCCATATAGCAGTACGGAATGTTTCATTAGTTAAAGTATACTCTTCAATATCAATAACCAAAGGTTCAGGACCAAAATCTTTAAGCACTACTAATTCTTCTTTCGGAATACTTACTCCCTCTTCTTGTTTTGCACTATTATTTGATGGCTGACAACCAACTAGCCCTATAAAAATAAGGCTTAAAAAAATCATTTTTTTCATAGTCTATCTTTTATATATTAATAATATTTCTTTTTCTATAAATCATCTGTTACAAATAAGATACAACAAATCACATCCTATATAATATCTATCTTTTTTGTCCTATAAATCGGACAACACTTCCTTTTCCATTATGTCCTACCCCTTCAGTGAGCACGATATCCTCTTCTGACAACTGAATAAAATGCAATTCATCAAAAAACAATGACATCTCTTCTTTTGAATATAGTAAATCTATCTTTTGAGGACCACCTACCATAGGATTATCTTCCTGATTTTTTCTATGATGTTTACTGAAACCCTCAAAAACTAAATGTCCTCCCGGTTTTAATAGAGTAATTAAAGGCCTATAGTACTGCATTTTTAGCTGCAAAGGAACATGGAGATAAATTAAAGCTATAACATCAAAACTATTGGGTGCATAATTTGTAAAAGCATCTTTGAACTCTAAAACCTGATAAGATAAATCTACACCTGAGATTTGTGCTAAAAACAGGGCCTTATTTCTAGCCTCTGAACTGACATCAAAGGCGTCTACCTGCCAACCTTGACTTGCTGCATACACACTATTTCTACCTTCACCATCAGCAGGAAGTAATATTCTTCCTTCAGGTAAATTATCTATTGTTTCTTTAAAAAACTGATTAGGTTCTTCTCCATATACATAATGGGGTTCACTATATCTCTTATCCCAGAATTCTTTCAGCATTACATAAAACTATTTACTGCCTCACAAAGGCTTAATACTAATCTAATTAACACAAAAATCAGACTTTAGTTCAATATTCTCAAGCTCTATTATTTTATCGCTTTTTTCAGCCTTTATAAAGTAATGATTTGTTCTGCTTTTATGCAAAATGGAGTGCGAGAATAGAAGAATGTAAAACTTGACGATAAGAACACATAAAAAAGGTGTTTAACCTATAATTAAACACCTCATCACAAACTGTTGCCTATAAATAAATTACTTCTTATTTCGTTTCATCTTTCTGAACTCATGAGGTTCAATAGGATTCTTCTCACTCCAAATATTTAATTGTTTTGCTCGTGCTTCTTCCTCTAACTGTGCATAGAGAGGATTCTTATTATACTGTTTATAATGCCATGCTAATCCATTAACCAACAACAATTCATTTATGTTTTCTCCCTTGGAGTTTACTAATATACCTAATAATCTACCATAGCGATCTTTTTTATTGTAATACACTGAAACCTTACCTTTACCTAGTTTTTCGCGTACATACAGAGTTGCCTTTGTGCCATAAGCTTGCTTAGACTCCGGACAATCTATTCCGTCTAATCTAACTCTATGTTGTGTTTTGTCCTCATCTAGCAACACCACAGTATCCCCATCACTTACACGAACAATTTGTCCGTGAATAGAAAACTCATACCCCTCAATAATTACATTTTCAACAGGATGATTTTCATCAAGTTCAACTTCAGTTATCACATCAGTTTCAGTGTCTATCAAAGTGGTTTTCAACTCCTCTTCATCAATGAGATTTGCTGTAGAATCAGTTGAGTTGATATAGCTAACTTCCGAACGAGCAAGTTGTGTGGCTTTTCTACTCACTTTTTCCGAAGAAGACGACGAAGTACAAGAACAGACGAATAGGACAAAGAGAACTAGAGACAGAGTAAACCAACTATTTTTATTTTTGAACATAAAACTATGAGTTAAAAAACAACTATAATATTTTATAAATAAACCTACAAAAGCACTTTTTATAAGAACCGTAAAGATAGGAAGAAGAAAGCAATAGCATACAGATTTTGTAATTATCCCTACTTCAAAACATAATATAAACACATAAAAAAATCCTCATACCTTGACAGATATGAGGATTCACCTATAATTATCAATAAATATTTAAAGAACTAGTGTTTACTTAAATATTCAGAAACACCTTCATCTGTTGCTTTCATTGCATCTGCACCTTCAGTCCAGTTTGCAGGGCATACTTCTCCATGCTCTTCAAAGTGTGTTAAAGCATCTACCATACGCAACACTTCGTTTACATTACGCCCTAATGGAAGGTCGTTAATTAATTCGTGACGAACAACACCTTTTTTATCGATTAAGAACAATCCTCTTAATGCAACTGGTTCACCTTCACAAATCAAGTTACCTTCATCATCATAATCGTATTCTGCAGCTAAAACGCCATATTTTGTAGCTATAGTTTTAGAAAAATCAGCTACTAATGGATATTTTACTCCCTGAATACCTCCTTCATTCTTAGGGGTATTTAGCCAAGCAAAATGAGAGTATTCTGAGTCAACAGAACATCCAACAAGTACAACATTTCTTTTTTCAAACTCTTCTATTTTCTCTTGAAAAGCGTGTAATTCAGTTGGACAAACAAAAGTAAAATCCATAGGATAAAAGAAAAATACTACATATTTCTTATCTAAATACTGATCTAAAGAGAATCCCTCAATAATTCTATTACCATTAATAACTGCTGGTGCATCAAATTTTGGTGCTTCTTTTCCTACCAATGTGCTCATAATTTTATTTTATTTAGTTTAGTTTTTAATTAGAACTATCAATTACAACATAAAAAAACAGCCAATTGTTTACAGTATTCGGTTAATGAACATTAAATTTATTTAGATTCATTCCAAAGAGAAAATAAACTTAAAGATTATATTCTACCAAATCAAAACCAAGTCAAACTCCATCTCCGTATTTGGTCTGTTTTCTGTTAGAAAGTCTGAGTAAGTCAAATAAAAGTCTATTGTTTTTTCTCCTACAACATAAAGAAGTGTTTCAGTCCAAAGATAATCTCCTTCAGTATCTTCTTCACCATGATGGGTTATATAAGGCAAAGATGTCTTAAATTTATGATCACCGGCAAAAGGATAATAATAAGCTATAATAGCTCCTTCCCAATATACATTTTCTGTGATTTCTGCGATAGATTTTGATGCCACTAAAGTAGTATTTAGTTCATTCTCTTTGCCTCCTTCAACTAACTTCCAGTCTTTAGGATTAATGGTGAGTTCCACAATTTTCCATTTTGTACCACTAGCAGGATCTCCAGGAGGGCCTTGAGGACCCATTGGACCAACCTCTCCCTCACACGCCACGAGAAAAAGAAGAATTAAACTTAAAAAACTTAATTTTTTCATATTCATAATTATCTAATATTATATATTTATTCAAATAGGTATATAAAACACTTTATTCTTACACAAGAAACAGTAATTTAACAACATAAAAAAACTTCTGTCATAATCTAACACCAATAGCTATCCTTTTGTTTATATTTTTCTTTTTTTAACTCTATTAAACCAACTAGACCAAAGAATAATATACTTGGAAGAAACACAGACTTAATACAATTTTTCGATAGAAAACAATAAGGAGAGTATATATAAAAAACAGAGCCGACTTAAATTAATAAAAAAAGAGGATCAACCTATAGGTTGATCCTCTTTCTAAGGAGTGAAGGGAATGAGAATCGAACTCACACGATATTGCTATCACTACCCCCT
>CAZOVL010000015.1:0-47261 GCA_964583185.1 uncultured Bacteroides sp.
CCACAGTGAATGGTATTGATATAGATATTTTTATTCAAAGCATTTTTTATGGCTTTTTGATAATTCAATTCTCCTTGAGTAAAAGGCTCATTACCTGCGATATAAATCAGTTTCATATCTGCATCATCAGTTCCCCATTCCAACTGTTTAGTAGCCTTGTCAATGACTGCACCACAATATTCATAACCTCCATAAGTGCTTAAACCAAACAACATCTCAGAAATCAAGTCTAAGTCGGTTGTTAATGGAGTAACTTGTTTGATGTAATCGCTTTTCTCATCAATGTTATTGTTTCCATATTCATAAAGAGCAATCTCTATTCGAGGAGTTTTTCCTTGGTATTTAAGTGTAGTCAAGGTATTCACAATGGTCCACAACCTTGATTTTGCTTGATTAATTAATCCATCCATACTACTTGATGTATCTAATAAGATGGCCACTTGAATTTTAGGTTTCTGAACATTTACCCCCGTTTGAGTAACATCACTTTCACTTGTTTTTTTAGTAGAGAATGTACATCCTAAACAACTAAATATAAAAGTAAAAAATAGGACTGTTAATAATAATAATCGTTTCATATCTGTACGTATTAATTAGTTTATAAACTGTTTACTGATTCGAATATAAACGATTAAAATTTAACATTTGGGGCAAAATGGGTGAACTAGCCATTTGAATTGGTGAAATAGGCTTTGAAAATGATAGAATTATAGTTACTTTACGTTTAATAAGAAAGAACAAAATTCAATGCAGTATAAAAGGTCTATATTTTGGATATTCTTGTTATTCATACCATTACTTGGTAGTGCACAAGACAATAAATCCAGATACTCCACAAAAAAAGCGATAAAGGAATTATCCAAATCGTTGGACGAGAATCTGGCAGATTCCATATTGGCTAAAAACTACATTCAACTGGCACAGTCTTTTGCTGTTAAAAAGCAATACGATAAAGCCGAAGAAAATTACAAAAAAGCCAAAGCCATTTATGTAAAAATAAAAGACTTACCCAATAATGCTTTAGTTGAGAGAGAATTAGCGAAACTATTAGAGCTTCGAAACAAAATACCGGAAGCTATAGAAAGCTATGAATTAGCCGGAAAACTAGCCACTCAAGCAGAGATGAAACGTTTAAATCAAAATGATGCGAATCGATTAAGGATGCAAAACAATCCGGAAGCACAATCTCAATTTATTGTCAGTAACGTTAATTTATCGGAAAAAATACAAAGTACAAGTGAACAACAATTCGCTCTACAACAAAAAGTACAATTAGATTTAAAAGAGAATAAGCTGGAAGATGCCTTAATGAGTTTGGAAGAGGCACAGGAAATGGCTGTATCTCCTATGGAAACAGTGGAGTTAAGTCAACAAATGGCTGATGTTTATATTAAAGCAGATAGAAAAGAGGAAGCCATTAAGATGAAAAGAAAAGCGGTTGAAGTGGCCAAAGAAATGGACGATCCCAGTCTGCAAATTAAGCAAATGAAAATCTTATCATCGAGCTATGATGAATCGGATAACAGTGAAGCAGCAATGGAAGTTCTGGAAGATGCTTATGATGTTGCTATTAAAGGAAGTAGTATTAAAGAAGCAAATGAAATGTTGAAACAACTTACAGCTAAACACTTAAAAGAACGCAACACTCAGAAAGCATTGGAGTTGTATGCAGATTTTGCTCAACAACTCGATAGCTTGATTGATACAGACAGCACTCTGATTGACTCTCGTTTATTAGAAATACAGGAACAACGCATCAGCCAATTGGAAAAAGAAAGAGCATTAAAAGATGAATTAATACAAACTCAAAATACCATTAATTATGTATTAATAGCCGTCATTATTCTCATTCTGGTTTTCATCTTTTTCATTGGTCGCACCCTCTATTCCATCACTAAGAAGAATAAGAAAATTGCTCTACAGTCATTACGCCGGGAGATGAATCCACATTTCATTTTTAACAGCTTAAATAGTGTCAATCAATTTATAGCTCAAAATGATGAATTAGAGGCTAATAAATACCTCACCTCATACTCTCGTTTAATGCGTACAACTATGGAGAACTCCAACAAAGACTTCATTCCCTTGTCCACTGAAATAGAACACTTGAAAGAGTATCTCGACTTGGAAAGGTTGCGCTTCCACGATAAATTCACCTATACACTGACTATTGACCCTCAAATTGATACTGATTTTGTTTTGGTACCTAATATGCTAATCCAACCTCAACTGGAAAATGCCATTTGGCACGGATTGCGTTATCGAGATGACAAAGGCTTACTACAGCTCAGTATAGAGCAAAAAGGTCAACTGATTCTAATTACAATAGAAGATAATGGGATTGGATTACAAAAGAGTATGGAGATGAAAACCAGTCATCAAAAGAAACATAATTCCAGAGGACTAAAGAACACCGATGAACGAATTAATTTGCTCAACAGCCTCTATAAGTCGAAAATTAAATTTACAATTGTAGATAAAAAAGGTGATAAATCCGGAGTCATTGTTACCCTTGAGTTCCCTGTAAATATAAAATGATTGCCAAGATGAAAATAAAGAGTGTTATTGTAGAAGATGAAATTGCTGCACGTAATACATTAAAAAGCTATTTAAGTAAATACTGTCCACAAATAGAGGTAGTTGCCGAAGCTCAAAATTATAAAGAAGCAGTAACTGTGTTGCACGAGGTGGAGCCTCAACTTATATTCCTAGATGTGGAGATGCCCTATGGTAATGCTTTTGATGTACTAGATGCTTGCCAAGATATTAATTTTGAAACTATTTTTGTTACTGCATTTTCAGAGTATTCATTAAGGGCATTAAATCAGAGTGCCGCTTACTATTTATTGAAACCAGTTGATATTGAAGAGTTGATTATTGCGGTAAATAAAGTACAACACCACCTTCAAGAAAAAGACTTACTAAATAGAAATAAAATCTTATTGGAAAATATGAGAGAGCCTAAAGTGGGGAAACAACAAGTTATTTTACCTACACTTGAAGGCTTTGATGTGGTACGTATGGAAGAGATTATACGTTTACAAGGCAATGGAAACTTTACAGACATTTACCTAACCGGAAAACGGAAAAAAATGGTTTGCAGATTTCTTAAACACTTTACAGAGATTCTACCCTATCCTTTTATTCGAGTACATAAATCGCATATCATCAACGCTCATTTTGTGAAGTCATACCATAAAGCATCGGGAGGATATGTAACTTTAAACGATGACACTGAGATTGAAATTTCAGCTAGCTATAAAAACACTTTTCTTGCTTTATTTAAGTAAGTAGATACAATAAAAGCTATTTCTTCAGTATTTAATTCTTTAGTTTTTTAGGACTATAATAAATGGTTAATGAATGAATCAATCAAGCAGAAAGGTAGAACTCTACACTCAAATAAGCCTGAACATCTTTATATAACCTATACAATCCCGGACGAAGAAAGTATTTATTCTGATAGAGATCTTTCCTGTTACCGTACCGATAGAGTTTTTTTGTATTCAAATGAATAACAGACTTTAAAGATTGTCCGGGTTGAATACACGCTTCTTCTTTTGGAGTATACGAGCGATAATAGTAATCCAACCAACTTTGATGTGCTTCATCATAATATTGCAGCATATAAAATTCCAAAGGAAACACATCTAAATCTAAATTGTTGATAATGGAAAAAGGGATGGAGTCGACTCCTAAACCCAGCAAGTCCGAAGATAAAAAAAGACGAAGTTCTCCATCCTCTTCTGTTCGTTTTTGTTGAGTCATAGGGAAATAATTCAAAGAGTCGGCCACATTAAAGTGTACCTCAAACCGAGTAGAAACCCTCTTAGTTAATCTATATTTCCCTGGCTCAATATTCAATTTATCTAAGTTAAGATTTATCTTAAAGTTTGCCTTACCATAAGCTGGCAATCCATAAGCAATTGAGTGTATAACTAAATTTTCAGGATATATTACCTTGTTCCAAATGGAATCATTCCAATATTCCAATCTATACCCTTCACCAAAAGTAAACTCTGAAGAGGTGTTATTCTCCAGAACTCCCTCAATCAACTCATTGTCCAAAGTAATCGTATCGGTCAACAGAGTCATAGATAGCATTTGTTTCTCCATCTCCACCAACTGCATTTCATCACTTGGAGGAGTTTTTTTGTTTTTCTCTTGACAAGATAAATTACAGAGGAGAAAAAAGAGTAAATAAAGATATGGCATGGATTTCATATAAAATGCCTTTTAGTAAATAACAAATTCGTGTCAATAAAGATAGAATTATTTTTTTATACACTATCCTTCTCTTAAGGAAAGGAATAAAAATTAATCTATTAATCGTTTTGAACGTAATCGTGTCTTTAATATTCGAAAGATGTTATAGGTGATTATAAAACTAAACATAGCACCCAAAATAAGACCAACATACTCCCATTCATTTCCTCGAAAGAAAAATAACGAGGCTAAAGTGATTGTTCCTAAAAGAATTGCTGAAGATATGTGCAATAAAATTATACCAATAATTAAGCAATTGAAGTTTTTTATAGCTAACAAACCTAGGCTTATAAGAATTAATACACCTATATTAAAAGGTGTATTGCCAAACCCTGTTACTTCACCAAAGAGCAAAGAAATGGACAGAATTATCCAAAATAAAAGGTAAATAGTCAACTGTACTTTATGCCCTAAACTCATAATCTCTCAACCTTATCCTATGTTAACAAATATAAAAAATAAATTCAATAAACCCTCGATTTTGTTAATATATATTTCTTTATTTCAATAAAACACAAAACAAACTATAAAAAGGTATAATTACAGACAAATATTTTTCATTAGCCACTTACTCACAAAACGGAACTGAAAAGATAAAACTCAAAGATGAAAATGGAGAAAAATCAAAGCATACCTATAACACATTTGAAAGATGGTAATTTCATTGAAATCTATCAGCTTGAAACAATGGATGATAGTATATTCAAAATTTATCAGCGATATGATTTTTATCAGATCTTATGGTTTACTCAAGTAGAAGGGAATAACACCTATTTCATTGATTTCAATGATTATACATATCAAGCCAATCAAGCGGTTGTTATCTACCCTGGACAAATAGATCGCATACACATTGAGCAAAAAAAAGGTTTTTTATTTGCAGTGGACAAAGAAACTTTTCTCAATATAAATCAAAGAATCAACTCAAAATATCTCAGTGGTTATTTTTCCAATGTATTTGTGTCTCAAAATAAAAAAACCTCAAAGACTATTAATCAGTTAATCCAACTTATGTTACTGGAATATAAGGATGAAAACAGACTTTTTCTGATAGAAACCTATATGAGTGCATTTCTCTTTCAAATAGCCAATTCATTTGAAAAATCTATAAACTCGTCACAAGTAATAGTAAATAATACGGCTGCAGAATTAAGAGAACTGATAGGAACTCACTACATAACTCAACCAAACACATCTTTTTATGCAAAAAAGTTAGGCATTACAAATAAAAAATTAAATGAGATTGCTCTTCAAAGTTTTGGAGCCACAGTAAAACAACTTTTACAAGATACTTTATTACTGGCAATAAAGCGAGAGATTAAATTAGGAGAAAAAAGCAGTAAAGAAATCGCCTTTGACCTAGGATTTGAAGACCCGGCGTATTTCACTCGCTTTTTCAAAAAACATACCGGTATGACCCCCATACAATTCCGAAAAGAAAGTAAATAAGTACAATCTTTTGACTCAAAAAGACAAGATAGTTCCTGTTTATTCTATATAGTTTTGCATCGGAAAATAAAAATAGAATAAAGAGAAAATGAAACTCATTGAACACATCAGGAAAAGAAGTCCCATTGAAAGAACCTTTCATGCTGTATCTTATGAAGTAGTAGGCATTATTACAAGTGCTCCTATCATTTCTTTCATTTCCGGGAAACCAATGGCTGAATCAGGAGTATTAGCCATTATAGTTTCTTTGGTAGCTATGATATGGAACTATATATTTAATTTCTTATTTGACAAGTTACATGATAAATATCATTTCAAGAAAAATCTTTTTGTTCGTATACTACACGGTACGGGGTTTGAAGTGGGCTTAGTATTACTAACAGCTCCTACAATAGCTTTATTATTTAATATGACTATTATTAATGCCTTTTTCTTAGAATTGGGAATGTTAATTTATTTCTTCCCCTACACCATAGTCTACAATTGGATCTATGATAAATCTCGTATAGGATTGGTTCATCATTATGATAAGGTACATCATATTCATCAAAATTCTCGTAACCCTCATAATTCAGACTATTGATTCTATCTTCTAATCGAAAACAAAAGATAAACAACAACTGCTGTTAATCAGACAGAAATACAATACGTAAAAACCTCCTAAAAAGTCAGAATACTTTTTAGGAGGTTTTTACGTATTGTGATGTGTCTAAAATAGGGCTACTAAAGAATGCTCTTCTACCCTATTTTTTCTTTTGTTAGAAGTAAAACTCTACCTTGCTACACGCTCAAGCCATTTCACCATAGCCAACATAGCAATCATTGAAATACCACATACAATAACGAAAACACCCCAAGTTACAGAGATAGAGATGTTTTCATACATCCTTGCTCCTAAAAACAGAGAGAAGTTACCTACAGCAGTTGCTCCTAACCAACATCCTTGCATTAACCCTTGAAGATGAGTGGGTGCTACCTTAGACACAAAAGATAATCCTAATGGGGAAATAAATAACTCGGCAACAGTAAGGATAAAATAGGTCCCAAATAACAACCATGGAGTAACACGCATTTCAAAGGGTAATCCTCCCATTTCTGTTACCTCTTTAAGAGGAGGTAGCCCTATTGAACCTACAGTCATTAAAACAAATGCAATAGCGGCAATCCCCATACCTATAGCTATTTTTCGTGGAGTAGATGGTTCTTTACCTTTCCTAGCTAATCGAGAGAAGAATAACATAATGATTGGAGTTAAGAAAACAACAACAAATGGATTGATCGATTGGAATATTTCAGCAGAAATATCATAACCAAACACTTGTAATTGAGTGTAGTCTTTAGCAAAAAACGTTAATGTTAAACCATTCTGATGGAATGAGAACCAAAAGAAAATAACTACAGCAAACACTGCAAACAAAGCATAAATACGTTGCTTAATTTCTTTTGCATCTTGACGAATTTCTTCTTTAGTGATTCCTGCTTTATCGTCCTTTTTATTTTGAACTACATTTCTGTCTGGAAGAATACGTTTATAAATCATAAAAACAACCAGAGAGATAAGCATAGCAACTATAGCTACTGAAAACGCATAATGAAATCCGGTATTGAATGCATTCAAATAATTATCAGCAAATGTATTCATATCAGGTATAATACCTCCTGACACTTGCGTTGCTAGTTCTGTGAAGTTACCATTCATTACTTCTGATGACATTGTCCCATTTTTATATTGCCAACACAGCTCAGGAAGAACTGAATTATAGGCAAAACCTTGGGATTTCACAAACCAATTACGAACCCAAATAGCAGTAAAAGGAGCAAAAATAGCCCCCACATTGATAAACATATAAAACAATTGAAATCCGGCATCTCGCATCTTGGAATACCTCTCATTATCATATAATTGCCCTACCAAAGCTTGAAGATTTCCTTTAAATAAACCGTTACCAAACGCAATTACAAGAAGAGCAGCTAAGGCAATCCATTCGGTAGTTATCAAACTAGGCATAGCTAGGAACACATATCCTAGTCCCATAACAACTAATCCGATCATTATTGTGCCTTTATAATTTTTTGTCCAGTCTGCAATGATTCCTCCTAACAGAGCTAAAATATAAATTGCACCATAAAATAAAGAGTATATTCGCCCCGCCTCTTCGCCTGACATACCGAATTTAGACATCAAGAAAAGTGTTAAGATGGCCATCATGGTATAAAAACCAAAACGTTCACCCATATTCGCTAGAGCAGCAGGAATTAATCCCTTTGGTTGATTTTTGAACATAGTTTTTGTGTATTTCTGTATTTAACGTATAATTATTCGATTTTAAATTTCCCCAAAGGTATCATTTTTAATCCTAAAATTTTCTTAAAAGAGCAAACAAACTTCGGCTTTTACTACTTTTACTAAATCTAAAGGATTGATTTCTATTTGAACTCCACGTTGACCCGCACTCACAAAAATAGTATCAAAATTCAAACAAGTTTCGTGAATATAAGTAGGATATAACTTTTTCATACCTATTGGAGAACAAGCACCACGAATATATCCAGTCAATGACAATAATGATTTCATAGGAATTAAATCGACCTTTTTATTTCCCGAAACTTTCGCTACAATCTTCAAATCCAACTCTTTATCTCCGGGTATAACACAAACAATTGGGCTTATTTTATTTCCTTCCAACACTAAAGTCTTAAATATCCGTTCCACAGATTGGCCTGAAGTTTCAGCCAAATGTACAGCACTTAAATCCTCTTCATCTACCTCATAAGTTAGCAATTCGTAGTTTATTTTAGCTTGATCGAGTAATCGCGCGGCATTTGTTTTTATTTTTTTCATATCATTATATAAGTTAACAAAAACCATTTTAATGAGTTAACTCTTGTGTAACACTCATTTTTAATGTAATTTTAACTTGTTTATATAATTATTTATAAACTAAGCCTTAAAGATATGAACTTCCGATACAACCTCAATGACAAACTCCCTCCATTTTCATTAATAATGTATGGGATTCAATGGTTTTTAGTTTCCATTCCAATGGTAGTTATTTTGAGTGCAGTTATTGGTAATATCCAAGAATTAAATACAGCAGATCATATTTTTTATACCCAGAAATTACTCATCATAATGGGTGTTGGACTTGTCCTTCAGGTAATATGGGGACATAAAATGCCCGTTGTTATTGGTCCGGCTTCTGTTTTACTAATAGGTGTGTTATCGGCAGGAACAACAAATATTTCACAGATATATACAGCAATAATAATTGGAGGTGGCATATTAGTACTAGTCTATTTCAGCCGAATACTATCTAAAATACAATTCCTTTTTACCTCTCGAATTGTGATTGTAATTATGTCTTTAATTGCATTTACCCTTTCTCCAGTAATTCTTCGTTTAATTTTCTCAGATGAAGAGCATTCATTATTTGCCTTGATTTTCTCTTTATGCTTTATTTTATTAATGACATTAGCCAATCACTTATTTAAGGGAATATGGAAATCCACAGTTGTTTTATTGGCTTTAGTTCTAGGAACTATTATATGTTTTGCTGTTACCGGACTTCCAACAATGGAAAACACAATAACTACAGAGAAAACCGGTGGATGGTTTATATCCTTTGATTTTGATTTAGGTATTACTCTGTCTTTTTTATTTTGTTACATAGCCCTACTAATTAATGAACTAGGATCAGTACAATCGGTTGGAAAAATTATTGGAGCAGATCAATTAGATAAACGAAGTGAACGAGCTGTAGGAGTTACAGGAATAATGAATATTGCCGCCGGATCAATGGGAGTAATTGGACCGGTGGATTATTCTTTAAGTCCCGGATTAATTATGTCCACAGGATGTGCATCGCGATATCCTCTTATACTTACAGGAGCAGCACTTACTTTATGTGCTTTCTTTCCATCCTTAATAAGTTATTTCACATTAATACCGGAGCTAACTATGGGAACCATCTTACTTTATTTAATGGCAACTCAACTTTCTGCCTCCTTTCAGATGATTGGTACTGAAAAGAAAGTAATAACATCCTTCAATGACAGCTTAGTCATTGGGCTACCCTTAATGGTGGGGCTTTTCTTGTCATTCGCCCCAGAGGCTGTTCTCAATCAAATACCCGCAACATTTCGTCCTATTCTGGGAAATGGCTTTGTAATGGGCGTAGTTACAGTCTTAGTTTTAGAACATATTGTTTTCAGAAAAAAGAAAATATAATTACTTACAAATACACCTTATGAAATCAAAACATTTATCACTTTTACTTATGGCTACTTTATGCCTATTCTTTATAGGATGCAGCAGTAGCAAGTACAATTATGAGGAAGTCCCTAACGACCCCTTAAACACTAAAATCTATACTTTGGACAATGGGTTAAAAGTATTTATGAGTGTAAATAAGGAGACTCCACGCATTCAAACCTTTATTGCTGTTAAAGTGGGTGGAAAAAACGATCCTAAAGAAACCACAGGGTTAGCTCATTATTTTGAACATTTAATGTTTAAAGGGACCAAGCAATTTGGTACGTATAACTACGCATCTGAAGAACCTATTTTAGATGAAATTGAAAAGCAATTTGAAGTCTACAGAAATACAACAAATAATGAAGAAAGAAATGCCATCTATCACATTATTGATAGTCTATCTTACGAGGCTTCAAAGTTTGCTATACCCAATGAATACGACAAATTAATGACTGCCATTGGATCAACCGCCACCAATGCTTATACCGGATATGATCAAACTGTATATGTAGAAAACATACCATCTAACCAAGTAGAAAATTGGGCAAAAATTCAGGCAGATCGATTTGAAAACAGTATTATTCGTGGATTTCACACCGAACTGGAAACGGTTTACGAAGAAAAAAACATGTCTTTAACCCGAGACTCCAGAAAAGTTACCGAGTCTATATTCAATTCTCTTTACCCTCATCATCCTTACGGTACTCAAACGGTTTTAGGTACCCAAGAACATCTAAAAAATCCATCCATTAGCAAAATCAAAGAGTACTACAAAACGTGGTACGTACCTAACAACATGGCAATCTGTTTATCGGGTGACTTTGATCCTGATGCTATGGTTGAAATTTTAGAGAAATATTTTGGACATTTACAACCAAATCCTAACCTACCCAAACTAACAACAGAGAATGAACAAGAGATTAATAGTCCTATTGTTCGTACGATTTTAGGCCCTGAAGCAGAAAATGTAACATTATCGTGGCGCTTCCCAGCTATTAACCACGCTGATTTTGCCGGCTTAGAAGTTTTATCTTATCTGTTGTATAATGGAACAGCCGGTTTGATAGACTTAAATTTAAACCAACAACAAAAGGTGTTAATGGCTTATGCAGGTATTTATAATATGGCCGATGCGAGTGCTTTCTTAGTCCAGGCAAGGCCTAAAGAAGGGCAAACTCTGGATGAAGTGAAATCATTGGTGTTGGAGCAAATTGAAGAGCTAAGAAGTGGCAAATTTGATGAGAATGAGCTCAAAGCAGTAATCAATAACATCAAATTAGAACAAATGAATAGCTTTGAGAAGAATCAGGATAGAGCAGACTATTTTGTAGGTTCATTTATTAATGATTTGGAATGGAAAGAGGTTGTTGCTCGTTTCAACAACATCAGTAATTTAACTGTAGAACAAATCAAAGAGCTTGCAAACACCTATTTAAAAGATACTAATTATGCTTTAATCTACAAGCGTACGGGAGTAAATCCGGATGAAGTAAAAATGCCGAAACCTAAAATCACACCTATTGTTATGAACAGGGATTCGGTTAGTAGCTTCTTAAAAGAGGTCCAAGCCAGTGAAGTTACACCTATTGAACCTGTATTTTTAGACTATGAAAAAGACTTAACTCATTTGTCTACTAAAGACGGGTTACCTATTATATATAAGCAGAATGCCACCAATGACCTGTTCCAATTATTCTTTTATTTTGATTTAGGAAAAAATCAATTCAAAGAGTTAAGTACAGCTTTCAATTACTTTGATTATGTAGGTACTTCAAAAATGAGTGCTGAAGAGATAAAAAAAGCATTCTATCAATTAGCTTGTAACTACTACTTCTCTGCAGGAAATGAATCTACTTATTTTTCCATTTCGGGTTTACAAGAGAATATGGAAGAAGCTCTAAAATTAGTTGAACATTTAATAAGCGATGCACAAGTAGATACTGAGGCCTATACCAGTTTAGTGGCAGATATTTTACAATCTAGAAGTAATGCAAAACTAAATCAAGGACAAAACTTTTCTCGCTTAACCAGTTATGCCATTTGGGGAGATGACTCACCTGATAAAAACATTCAGTCAGAAGATGAACTAAAAGCTACTAACCCGGAATCATTACTTCAGCTGGTTAAAAGTTTAAGAAACTATGAGCACAAAGTGTTATACTATGGTCCTACTCCATCAGAAACTCTATCGCAAATCATAGAAAAAGAACACCTTTTGGAAACACCCCTACAACCTGTACCTGAGAGTATTCGCTTTATGCAACAAGAAACAACAAAAAATGAAGTTTTGATTGCACCTTATAATGCTCAACAAATCTATTTAGGTATGTATTCCAATCAAGAAGAACTTTATAACACTGAAATAGAATCTGCACGCTCATTATATAATGAATATTTTGGGGGAGGAATGAACTCCATTGTTTTTCAAGAGATGCGTGAGAGTCGTGGTTTAGCTTACTCAGCTTGGGCCGGACTTTCTGCTCCGAATAAACTAAAGTATCCTTATACCTTAAGAGCACAAATAGCAACCCAAAATGATAAGATGATGGATGCCATTGATGCTTTCTATGAAATTATTGAGAATATGCCTCTATCTGAATCGGCCTTTACTTTAGCTAAAGAAGGGCTATTAGCTCGCATACGCACCAATAGAATCATTAAAAGTGATATTATTTGGAACTATTTAAATGCTGAAGATTTAGGCATTAAAGAAGATAAAAGAAAGGTAATCTTTAATGAAGTTCAGAAGATGACCTTGCAAGATGTTCTTAAGTTTCACGATGAGTGGATTAAAAATAGAAAATACACTTATTTTATTTTGGGCAATCAAAAGGATTTAGACCTCAAGAGCTTAGAAAAAATAGGACCGGTAAAACATTTAACATCAAAAGATATCTTTGGTTTTTAAGATAAGAGACCATTATCAACAATAAAAAATGCTTCTGCTATTAACTAGCAGAAGCATTTTTTATTACAATAGTTTCATTTCATCTCATTAAAAAGATTAGTAGTAATCTTTTTAAGCAAATAAAACTTTGATTCTTTATTTTTTCTTCCAAAACTCTGTCATTTCCTCTAACGTTTTACCTTTTGTTTCAGGAACAAAACGCCAAACAAATAGTGCTGCTAAGACACAGATAGTACCATAAATTCCATAAGCAAACATTGGACTGAAATCGTATAATGCAGGGAAACTTGCTGATACAATATAATTAAATATCCATTGGAATGCAACAGCAATAGCTATAGCTTGACCGCGAATGGTGTTGGGGAATATCTCAGAAATTAACACCCAACAAATTGGGCCCCAAGACATCATAAAGAAAGCAGCATAAACAATAATTGAAAGAACGGGAACAATTCCGGTTACGCTCAAACTATCGCACATAGCTACAGAGAATGCACCAATTGCCATTCCTACTGAACCGATGATAAGTAAAGGTTTACGCCCTACCTTATCTACAGTAAAAATAGCTACCAAAGTGAATATAATGTTCACAATTCCCATTAGGACTGTTTGCATCATTCCACCTCCTTCAGCACCTGCACCTTCAAATATGCGTGGAGCATAATAAAGAACAGCGTTGATACCAATAGCTTGTTGAAACACAGAGAGCATAATACCAATAGCAATCACTGCTACTCCATAAGTAAGTAGTTTTTCAGTTTTTTCTTTAGCTGTTTGTTTTATCTCTAACAAAATTTTATTGGCTTCAATGGTTCCGTTAATTCGCTCTAATACAGAGAAAGCTTTGGTTTCCTCGCCTGCCAATACCAAATAACGTGGAGTTTTAGGAACAAAAAATAATAAAAAGCCAAATAAAGCAGCAGGGAATGCCTCTGAAAGAAACATATAACGCCACCCTTTGAATACACTCCACATATCGGATTCTTCACTAACAACAAGTCGTCCCAACTCGTTATCGGCTAAGACAATGGGGTTTTGATGATCCCCCATAATTAAGAAGTTCACAAAATAAACAACCAACATACCAAAAATAATAGCAAACTGGTTACAAGAAACCAGGGTTCCTCGAATGTTTGAAGGAGCAATCTCCGCAATATACATTGGACATACTGCAGAAGCCAAACCTACTCCTATTCCACCTAAAACACGATAGAAATTAAAAGCCATCAATAATTCAAAAGATGGTTTATTGTATTCAAAAAATAAAAACTCAGGATAGAATGACCCCAAAGCAGATAAGAAAAACAAAACAGAAGCAAACCGCAATGAGTTTCTTCTTCCTAATCTACCGGCAAAAAATCCAGAACTGGCTCCCCCAATCACACATCCAATAAGTGCACTGGAAGATGTTAAGCCGTGTAATATTTTATTGTATGTAAAATCTGGTGCAGAAAGGAAAAAAGACTCAAGTCCTTTCTCTGCTCCGGAAATAACAGCAGTATCATATCCAAAAAGCAAACCACCTAAAACTGCCACTAAAGTAATGGTGTAAAGGTAAACCCTACTTCCTTCTTTTACTAATGTATTCATATGTATTATATATAGTGTTAAAAATACGATCAGACAGCATTAAAGCCATCTGATCGTATGGTTTGATTTATGAATACATAGCAACTATGGCTTCATAAAGCTCTTGTTTTCCACTGATTTGTTTAGGTTCTCCGTTTGCTTTAGCGTAAGTCACTAAATCTTCTAGAGTTAATTTACCTTCTGTAAATTCTTTACCTTTACCTTGATCAAAAGAAGCATATCTTTCTTTTAACATCTCAAGGTATGGAGAGTCATTTAATAAATTGGCTGCACTCTCTAATGCACGAGCCATTGCATCCATTCCTGCAACGTGTGCAATAAGAATATCTTCTAAATCAGTAGAGTTTCTACGAATTTTAGCATCAAAGTTAGTACCTCCATTACCTAATCCATCGTTACGAATTACTTGAATCATAGCTTGAACTAATTCAAACTGGTTAATAGGGAATTGATCGGTATCCCATCCGTTTTGATAATCTCCACGATTAGCATCAATAGAACCTAACATATTGTTATCAACGGCAACAGCTAATTCGTGTTCAAAAGTATGACCAGCTAAGGTGGCGTGATTTACTTCAATGTTTACTTTAAAGTCTTTATCTAAGTTATGTGCACGCAAGAAACCAATAACAGTTTCAGTATCAAAATCATATTGATGCTTAGTTGGCTCCATTGGTTTAGGCTCAATTAAAAAAGTACCTTTAAATCCTTTTGCACGTGCATAATCACGAGCTAATGTTAGGATTTGTGCTAAGTTATCTTTCTCTTTCTTCTGATCGGTGTTCAGAATAGACATATAACCTTCTCTACCACCCCAGAATACATAATTTGATCCACCCAACTCAATAGTAGCATCAATTGCATTTTTTATTTGTACAGCAGCACGAGCAACAACATCAAAATTAGGATTGGTTGCAGCACCATTCATATAACGTTTATCTGTAAATACATTTGCTGTACCCCATAATAGTTTAATACCGGTCTCTGCTTGTTTTTTCTTAGCATAAGCCACAATTTCTTTTAAATTAGACTCATACTCATCAATATCATCTGAAGGATCAATTAAATCAACATCGTGGAAGCAGTAGTACTCTATACCTAGCTTTTGCATAACTTCAAATCCCGCATCCATTTTTTCTTTTGCAGCTTCAACCACATTTGCATTGGTTTTCCAAGGAAAAGCTTGAGTATCTCCACCAAAAGGATCAGAACCCTCAGCACACAAGGTATGCCACCACGCCAATGAAAACTTTAACCAATCTTTCATTTTTCTTCCGTTAATCTCTTTATTGGCATCATAATAACGGAAAGCCAATGGATTTTTACTTTCTACACCTTCAAACTCAATTTTCTTAATTTCAGGAAAAAATTCTTTTGCACTCATTTTTTTTATATTTTAAAGTCAAACATTTAATATATTTTTCTATTCTTTTTTATTTTATCCAAGTAGATTTTAACCTCTAAACAGACCGATTAATAAGAGGTGTTGGGGAAGGCCTAAGACCGAACGTCCTTCGGTCCTAGACCGAGCACCCTTTGGTCCTAGACCGACACCCCTTCAGTCCTAGACCGACTAACGACCCCGATACATCCTTTCTGAGGCCGATTTCACCTTTACTTAAAAACAAATCTAAACTGAATGAAATTACTTACCTATAATTTTATTTAATCGTTCTTTCCATAGAGCATAAGCTGCATCATAGGCTACTACCTTTTTCTTATCGGGCTCTATGCTTTGCAAACAAACCAAAGTCTCAAAAGCTTCTTTATTATCTTTATATATTCCTACACCCATACCGGCACCTTTGGCTGCACCCACAGAACCATCCGTATCGTACAACTCAATGGTTGCTTGTGAAGAACAAGCCAAAGCCTCTCTGAATAACGGACTTAAAAACATATTGGCATTTCCTGCATGAATTTTATTAATCTCCATACCCATTTCTTTCATAATGTCAATTCCATATCTGAATGAAAATACAATCCCTTCTTGTACTGCCCTATACAAGTGAGTTCTATTATGCTGATTAAAATCAAATCCTAGCATATTGCAACCTATCTCTTTGTTTTGTAAAATTCGTTCAGCACCATTTCCAAAAGGAAGGATAGATATGCCTCCACTACCAATAGGTGCCTTTAAGGCCTCTTCATTCATTTGAGGGTATGATATTCCATCAGCAGCCATATTTTTCTTTACCCAAGAATTTAAAATACCTGTACCGTTTATACACAACAGAACCCCTAAACGAGTTTGTTCTTTGCTATGATTTACATGAGCAAAGGTATTTACTCTGGAAAGTGGATCATAATTAACTTGTCCATTTACACCATAAACAACACCGGAAGTTCCAGCAGTAGATGCAATTTCTCCAGGGTTAAACACATTCAAAGAAAGTGCATTATTGGGTTGATCTCCTGCTCTGTATGACACAGGTGTACCTTCGGCCAATCCCAGTTCATTGGCCACACTTTTAGACACTCTACCTTGCTCACCAAAGGTGGGACAAATATCAGCCAATAAAGAGGCATCAATACCGTAATATTTCAATAAGAAATCTGCAGGTTGATTCTTTTGAAAATCCCAAAACACTCCTTCAGACAGCCCGGAAACAGTAGTATAAATATCTCCTGTTAATTTCATTGCAATGAAATCACCAGGCAACATTATTTTATATATTTGGTTATAAATTTCAGGCTGATTTTCCTTAACCCATGCTAATTTAGAAGCAGTGAAATTACCAGGTGAATTTAATAAGTGAGATAGACTCTTTTTTTCACCAATCTGTTCAAAAGCTTGTTCTCCGTAAGGAACTGCTCTTGAATCACACCAAATAATTGAAGGCCTAAGTACATTCTGATCTTTATCAACACAGACTAAACCGTGCATTTGATAGGAAATCCCAATAGCCTTAATTCTCTTGGAGTCAACTTTTGATTCGTTGAGTACCACTTCATTGGCCTTTTTTAAATACTCCCACCACATTTCGGGGTCTTGTTCAGCCCATCCGGGGTTTGGTGCATTAATTACAGCCTCTTGAGGAGGGTAAAAAGATGAAGCCACACATTTACCATTGTCAGCGTTCACTAAACTCACTTTAACAGATGAGCTACCTATATCATATCCTAATAAATACATAAGTTTGTTTTTGATGGTTATCGACGCAATTTATTATATATAGTCCTATTAAATCTATAGTAATATGCAGCACGATGAGGTACATCTTTTTGTTTTTCCTCTAACCGCTCCACATAGGGTAAAGCATTTATTTTTTTATGAAAATTTCTCACATCATAATCCACATTATATATTACCTTATGTAAATTTCTGAACTCAGAAGCTGTGAATTTTGTAGGCAATAAGTCGAACAAAGCAGCAGGGCTATCATTTACATATTTTTGAATATAAGACAATGCTTCCTCTATGATGATATTATGATCAAAAGCCAACTTTTTCACCTCTTTAATAGGCACCCATAATGCTTGATCTTTATCTAGGTTTTTTGTTATCTCACGATTAATACGAATCAAGGCCAGATAAGCGATGGTTACAATGCGTTCAACTTTAGAATTCATCACTCTTTCCAACCAAAGGACATCCTTAGGATCGCTAGTTCTGTTTTTTGATCCAAAAGACTTAAACTGATATAAGTTCACTGTTTTTAAACCGGTTAACTCTTTTAATACACGTGAAGCTGCATCATCTAAGTCTTCGTCCATATAAATGAGACTACCGGGAAGTTTCATATCATTATAGGTGTTTCCATCTTCTTCAACTGTTCGTTTTATTAACAGAACATTAAAGCTCTCTCCGTCGAAACCTAGAACCACACAATCCACAGAAATATGATTTACAGCTAATGTCACTTGTTTTTTGCCCATGTGCTTTTCAAATCTTTTGATGTAACAAATATATAGAAATTTATTTATTATAAAAATAAAATAATATAAAAATAAAATATACAATACCCTATATATCAATCATTTAATAATATGTATAATATACAATATGTACTTTGACCCATATCGTAAAAAAAACAATATGTATTAAATTTAAAAAACGAATTTAAACTCATTCACCTGTAACTTCTTGTTATGAACACTTTATGTACAAAAAGCAAAAAGACTTATTGTATTTTCTTTCGCATACTTCTCTATTCCTAATTGTAATTTTTACAGTATAAAAAAACCACTTGTTAAATAATTATAAATACTAAAAGGCTGATATTCAAAAATGTTTTTAACTTTGTATCCAATTATCAAATTAAAAACAACAAAACATGAAAGCATTTGTATTCCCAGGTCAGGGAGCTCAATTTGTTGGTATGGGCAAAGACCTATACGAAAGCTCAGACTTAGCTAAAGAACTTTTTGAAAAAGCCAACGCCATTCTAGGATATAGAATAACAGATATTATGTTTGACGGAACAGAAGAAGATTTACGTCAAACCAAAGTTACTCAACCCGCTGTTTTTCTTCATTCTGTAATTTCAGCTCTTTGTTTAGGCGATGAATTTAAACCCGATATGACTGCAGGGCATTCATTAGGAGAATTTTCTGCATTAGTAACTTCAGGTGCATTGACCTTTGAAGATGGACTGAAATTAGTTTATGCTCGTGCAATGGCTATGCAAAAAGCCTGCGAAAGCACTCCATCAACCATGGCTGCCATCTTAGGCCTTCCAGATGAAAAAGTTGAAGAAATATGTTCTATTGTAAATAAAGAAGAGGTTTGTGTGCCAGCAAACTATAACTGCCCCGGTCAAGTAGTTATATCAGGAACCATTGCAGGCATTGAAAAAGCTTGTAAACTGATGCTTGAAGCCGGTGCAAAACGTGCTCTTCCGCTGAAAGTGGGAGGTGCATTTCATTCACCATTAATGGATTCCGCAAAAAAAGAGTTAGCTGAAGCCATTGAAAAAACAAACTTCAGCCAACCCAAATGTCCTATCTACCAAAATGTAGATGCTAAACCACACAACAATCCGGATGAAATAAAAGAACTACTTATAGCACAATTAACTTCATCTGTACGCTGGACACAAACTGTTCAAAATATGATTGCTGATGGTGCAACAGAATTCACAGAGTGTGGACCGGGAAAAGTACTACAAGGCTTAGTGAAAAAAATAGACTCTAGTGTAATAACTAAAGGGGTATAAACACCACATAAAACCAAATTAAAAGAAACGCAGGATCAAAAAAAATTAGATCCTGCGTTTCTTTTTTTAGTTTAATTCCAAAAATAGTTATATTAGAGTCATATAATAATATACAAAAAAACCTCTATTACTAATATGAATAACGACCTTTATCCTATAGGTTATGCCTTAAGCGGTGGATTTATCAAAGGATTTGCACATTTGGGAGCTATGCAAGCCCTAAACGAAGAAGATATTCACCCCGATATAATTTCAGGTGTTAGTGCAGGAGCACTAGCAGGAGCTTTTTATGCAGATGGAACGGAACCTTATGATGCCCTTCATTATTTTTCCGGCTACAAGTTCTCGGATTTAACTCGATGGACCATACCTAAAAATGGTTTTTTCGATTTGGCTGAATTTGTCGATTTTATTCAGTCTCATATAAAAGCAAAAAACATAGAAGATCTTAACATTCCATTAATTGTTACAGCCACTAATTTAGATATGGGAGTACTGGCACATTTTAAGTCGGGAAGTCTAGCCGAACGTGTTGCAGCATCTTGTTGTTTACCAATTATGTTTTCTCCTGTACAAATTGATGGGGTTAATTATGTAGACGGTGGTGTTTTTATGAACTTCCCTACTTCAACGATTCGGCCCTTATGCAAAAAGGTTATTGGAGTAAATGTAAGTCCTTTAATAGCCAAAGAATACAAAAGCAATATATTAAATATAGCTCTTCGTTCGTTTAACTTTATGTTTAAAGCCAATTCTTTCCCACAAAGACGTCTTTGTGATGTACTTATAGAGCCTTATGATTTAGATGAATATGGCAACACAGAACTAGAGAAAGCAGAAGAAATATTTATGGTAGGATACAAATGTGCTAAAGAAAAAATAAAGGAATTAAAAAAAATTAAACAAAATCAAGAATAATTGATTCAATAATAGTTCCTTATGATAAAAAAATAAATACATTTGAAAATACAATACAGAAGGAAACCAAAAGAAATATAATTATGACAGACAAAAAAATAATAATCTACCAAGTACTTCCGCGTATTTTTGGTAACGACAACACCTATTGTGTAACTAATGGAACATTAAAACAAAACAAGTGTGGAAAAATGAATGATTTCACAGCCAAAGCTTTTAATGAAATCAAAAAACTAGGAATAACTCACATCTGGTATACCGGCGTTATTGAGCATGCCACACAAACTAATTACGAAGAATACGGAATAAAAACAGATCACCCCGCAATTGTTAAAGGGGTGGCAGGGTCGCCTTATGCAATTAAAGATTACTTTGACATTGACCCGGATCTAGCTGTAGACCCAAACAAACGAATGCAAGAGTTTCAAAATCTAGTTAACCGCACACACAAAGCAGGGCTAAAAGTTATCATAGATTTTGTTCCTAATCACGTTGCAAGACAATATTACTCAGATAAACAACCCAATAATACTACTCCTTTAGGAGCAAATGACGATGTAACTAAAAATTTCAGTCCGTATAATAATTTTTATTATATTCCTGAAACACAATTGTACCCTCAATTTGACACCAAAGGAGACCAAAAAGAAGCTTATTACGAATTCCCCGCTAAAGTTACAGGTAATGATGGTTTTAATGCCAATCCAAACTTTAATGATTGGTACGACACTGTAAAACTAAACTACGGGGTTGATTTTTTAAATGGACATAATAAACACTTTGATCCTATTCCTGATACGTGGCATAAAATGCTGGAAATTATTATGTTCTGGGCTTCAAAGAAAATTGACGGATTCCGTTGTGACATGGCTGAAATGGTTCCGGTTGAGTTTTGGGCCTGGGCAGTTCCACAAGTAAAAGCCAGATATCCTGAGTTTATTTTCATTGGTGAAGTCTATCAGCCTCACTTATATAAAACTTTCATTGAGACTTGTCGGTTTGATTATTTATACGATAAAGTAGGACTTTATGAAACCATACGAAATGTTATTGTAGGAAATCAATCTGCAAGAGATATATCCTATTGTTGGCAAAGTCTTGATGGCATACAATCGCATATGCTTAACTTTTTAGAAAACCACGATGAACAAAGAATAGCTTCTGCCTTTTTTGCTGTTAATCCTTTTAAGGCTATTCCCGGACTAGTTATTTCTGCCTGTATGAACACAAATCCAATGATGATTTATTTTGGGCAAGAATTAGGAGAAATGTCAATGGATACTGAAGGATATAGTGGAAGAGACGGTAGAACATCTATTTTTGATTACTGGAGCATTTCTACTATTCGCCGTTGGAGAAATAAAGGCAAATTTGGATCAAAAGACTTAAGCAAAACTGAATTGGAACTTCAGAGCCTTTACCAGAACATATTAAATCTATGCCATACAGAGGATGCCATAGCCAAAGGAGAATTCTTTGATTTAATGTATGCCAATATTGACGGATGGAAATTTAATCAAGATAAACAGTACACTTTCTTGCGTAAATTCAAAAATGAACTTTTACTTATTGCAGTAAACTTTGATGACCAGAAAGTTGACGTGGCTATTAATATACCATCTCACGCATTTGAACACCTTAAAATAAAAGAAACTCAGTCTATTGCAGGAGTAGATTTATTATCCGGCAAACAAAAAGAATATTCCTTGCTAATAAATAAAGCAACCACTATTTCCATTCCTAAATATGGAGCAAAAATCATAAAGTTTACTTTATAATTTGGAGAAAGCGTTTTATATCTGACATAAAATCACTAAAACCTCAAAAAAATAGCTTTATATTATTCATTAATCAATTTAATAATTAACTTTGAGGCATAATAAAATAAGTAGAAAGCTCATTTAAATAGTATTTATATGAGTTTTCTACACTCCACATTTTATTTTTTCCATTTATAAATTAAACAAATAGCCAAGATTGCTTTTTTTATATACCATTTTGATGTAAATACTTGTGTATTCACCTTTCATATGAGCTATTATTTCAATAGCAATCTAATTTAATCAAATAACATTACTCCATAAGAATGTATAACATTATTCAATTAAATGAAAAAAAGATGCCTGAGCTTCAGGCAATTGCAAAAGATTTAGGGTTAAAGCGCATTAGTGCTTTAAGAAAAGAAGAATTAATATACAAAATACTTGATGAGCAAGCCATTGCCGGAGCAAATAAGAAAATAGAGGCCGACAAGAAAAAAGAAGAGAGCAAAACAAAGAAAAGACGTCGGGTGACTGTAAAAAAGGAAGTGGCTAGCAAAGTAATCTCAGCAAATACCAATGGAGAAACAAAGAAAACTGATCAGGGAGAAAACTCAAAACACACACCTAAAAAGGTTATTTCTAGAACAATAGAAAAAAAAGACGTAAGTGAAGAGAAAACAACCACTCCTCCCCCCACTCCAACACTTCCACAGGTTCAGGTACAAAAACCGATAGTTAAAGTTCAAAAGCCACAACAGCAACAACAACAAACACAAGCTCAAAAACCACAACAACCTCAAGCTAAAAAGAATGTGGTAGCTGAATTCGTTCCTATTGAAGATTTACCTGCTAAAAAAGCAGATCTCCCTGAAAAGCTTATTCACAAGTTTGAATCTACGAAAACAGAGAAATCAACTTTTCCCAAACCTCAGATTAAGCAAAACTCAGAAGAAAAAGGAGGCAATCGAGAAAACAAGGACAATCGAGATAAAAACCAATCGAATCAAAACAACCAGCAAAAAAACACAAAAAACCAACAGGCTCAACAAGAAAGGAGAGAGAACAAGAAAGAACCTCATAAAACTTATGAGTTTGATGACATCTTGGTTGGTGTTGGTGTTCTAGATGCTATGCCCGATGGGTTTGGATTCTTACGTTCAGCAGATTATAACTACCTGTCTTCACCCGATGACATTTATGTTTCACAATCTCAAATTAAATTATTTGGATTAAAAACCGGAGATGTTGTAGAGGGTGTTATTCGTCCTCCTAAAGAAGGTGAGAAATACTTCCCGCTTGTAAAAATCAAAAAGATTAACGGTAGAGACCCTTCTTTTGTAAGAGATCGTGTAATCTTTGACCACTTGACTCCTTTATTCCCTGAAGAAAAATTCCAACTATGTAAAGGTGATGCATCAGACTCATTATCCGCAAGAATAGTAGACCTGTTCTCTCCTATTGGTAAAGGACAAAGAGGGTTAATTGTGGCTCAGCCTAAAACAGGTAAAACAATATTACTTAAGCAAATAGCCAATGCCATAGCAACAAATCATCCGGAAGTGTATACCATTATGCTTTTAATAGATGAGAGACCTGAAGAAGTAACAGATATGGCACGTAGCGTTAATGCAGAAGTTATTGCGTCTACTTTCGATGAACCGGCAGAACGCCACGTTAAAATTGCAGGAATTGTATTGGAAAAAGCCAAACGTTTAGTTGAATGTGGACACGATGTTGTTATTTTCCTTGATTCTATAACTCGCCTGGCACGTGCATATAACACTGTTGCTCCAGCTTCAGGAAAAGTTCTTTCGGGTGGTGTAGATGCTAATGCTTTACAAAGACCTAAACGCTTCTTTGGTGCAGCAAGAAACATTGAAAATGGAGGTTCTTTAACCATTATTGCTACTGCACTGATTGATACTGGCTCCAAGATGGACGAGGTTATTTTTGAAGAGTTTAAAGGAACAGGTAATATGGAATTACAACTTGATAGAAACCTTTCTAATAAACGTATATTCCCTGCGGTTAATATTACAGCCTCAAGTACCCGTCGTGATGATCTTCTTTTAGATAAAACAACTCTTGACAGAATGTGGATTTTGCGTAAGTATTTAACAGACATGAATCCTGTTGAAGCCCTTACTTTTGTCAAAGACAGATTAGAAAACACGCATAGCAATGAGGAGTTTTTAATGAGTATGAATGGCTAAACAAAAAAAGCAATAAAAACATACGGGGTGTACTAGTCAAAATATTTGTAAGTACACCCCGTTTTTTTATCTCTTTTTTGTAGAGAAAGGACATTGGAAATTTAATTATATATAAGTTTTCAACTTAAAAGCTACAAAAAACTACGATACAACTCTTAATCAAAGGAAAAAGGTGCTCGGAATCATTCGCATTGTATTATTAAATTTGTACCTTTGACGTGCTTTTAATGAGCAGTTTAGAAATCAATTATAATCTCTAATTTTCAGTTGATATATGTTTCAAAATTTAAGTGATAAACTAGAAAGATCTTTTAAGATATTAAAAGGAGAAGGCAAAATAACAGAAGTAAACGTAGCAGAAACGCTTAAGGAAGTTCGTAAAGCCTTACTCGATGCTGACGTAAACTATAAAGTTGCCAAAACTTTTACTGACACAGTTAAAGAAAAAGCTTTAGGACAAAATGTACTTACTGCAGTAAAACCCAATGAATTAATGGTTAAAATAGTTCACGATGAACTAACACAATTAATGGGTGGAGATACAGCAGAAGTAGATATTGAAGGCAAACCGGCTGTGATCTTAATGTCAGGATTACAAGGATCTGGTAAAACCACTTTTTCCGGTAAGTTAGCTCGTATGATGAAAAGCAAGAAGAACAAAAAACCTCTTCTTGTGGCCTGTGACGTTTATCGTCCGGCAGCTATTGAGCAATTACGTGTATTGGCGGAACTAATTAATGTTCCAATGTACGCCGAACCTGAAAACAAAAATCCAATTCAAATTGCAAAAAATGCAATTAAAGAAGCTAAAGATAAGGGTTATGACTTAGTCATTGTGGATACAGCCGGCCGATTAGCTGTTGACAAAGAGATGATGGATGAAATTTCATCTATAAAGGAAGCTATCAATCCTAATGAAATTCTCTTCGTTGTTGACTCAATGACAGGACAAGATGCTGTTAACACAGCGAAAGAATTCAATGACAGATTAAATTTCAATGGTGTTGTACTGACCAAATTAGATGGTGACACACGTGGTGGTGCTGCTCTTTCTATTCGTACTGTAGTTGACAAGCCCATTAAATTCATCGGTACCGGTGAAAAACTAGACGCCATTGATCAATTCCACCCTTCTCGTATGGCCGATCGTATTTTGGGAATGGGAGACATCGTTTCTTTAGTAGAGCGTGCCCAAGAACAATACGATGAAGAAGAAGCAAAAAAACTACAACGAAAGATATCTAAAAATCAATTCGATTTTAATGACTTCCTTTCTCAGATTAATCAAATAAAAAAGATGGGAAACATCAAAGAGTTAGCCTCTATGATTCCCGGAGTAGGAAAAGCTATTAAAGACGTAGATATTGATGATGATGCATTCAAAAGTGTTGAGGCCATCATTTTCTCTATGACTCCTGCAGAAAGAGAAAACCCAGCTCTTCTAAATGGCTCCAGAAGAAACCGTATTGCGAAAGGTAGTGGAACTACCATTCAAGAAGTAAACAGACTACTGAACCAGTTTGATCAAACTCGCAAGATGATGAAAATGGTTTCCGGTGGAGGAAAAATGGGTAGAATGATGATGCCTAAAATGGGTAGAAAGTAACTATCAAAACATATATACTATGAAACTTATTGATGGAAAAGCTGTTGCAGCTCAAATAAAAAAAGAGATTGCCCTTGAAGTTACTGAGTTAGTGAAACAAGGGAAGAAAAGACCTCACTTGGCTGCTATTTTAGTTGGACACGATGGAGGTAGTGAAACCTATGTTAAAAACAAAGTAAAAGCTTGTGAAGAGTGTGGTTTTGAATCTACACTGATAAGATACGAAGATGATGTTACGGAAGAAGAGCTTTTAAATAAAGTGATAGAATTAAATAATAATGACTCCATCGATGGTTTTATTGTACAACTTCCATTACCTAAACATATCTCAGAACAGAAAGTAATTGAAACCATAGATTATAGAAAGGATGTAGATGGATTTCACCCTATTAATGTGGGTAGAATGTCCATTGGCCTTCCTTGCTATATATCGGCAACTCCCAATGGAATTATGGAGTTACTTAAACGGTATGAAATAGAAACAGAAGGAAAGAAATGTGTTGTTCTTGGAAGAAGTAACATCGTTGGGAAGCCTATGGCTTCATTAATGATGCAGAAACAATATCCAGGAAATGCTACTGTAACCGTATGTCATAGCCGTTCTAAAGACTTGGTTCAAGAGTGTCAAAGTGCAGATATAATCATTGCAGCACTAGGACAACCTGAGTTTGTTACTGCTGATATGGTTAAAGAAGGAGCAGTGATTATTGATGTAGGTACTACCCGGGTTCCTTCTACTGAAACTAAATCAGGTTTTCGATTAAAAGGAGATGTAAAGTTTGATGAGGTATCACCCAAATGCTCCTTTATAACTCCAGTTCCCGGAGGTGTGGGGCCAATGACAATTGTTTCATTGATGAAAAATACACTTCTGGCAGGGAAAAAAGAGATTTACGCATAATAAACTCATTATAAATTAAGATGTACTAATTTGTTTTAGTACATCTTTTTTATCTATCTCGTTATGAAAAACACGCTATGCCTAACACTTCTTTTGTTTTTTCTCTTCTCTTGCAATCAAAACAAAAAATCTCCCACATTAAATACATTACCTGCTTCGAATGATACTGTAGCTGAAATTACGCTGCTTTTTGTTGGAGACGTAATGCAACATAAACCTCAAGTTAGAGCTGCAAAAACGGAAACCGGATATAATTACAAAGAATGCTTTCAGCACATACAAAAAGAATTAAATCAAGCCGATTTAGCCATTGCAAACTTGGAAACCACATTAGGAGGAAAACCATTCAAAGGGTATCCCTTATTCTCTTCACCCGATGAATTAGCCTTTGATTTACAGAAAACAGGATTCAATGTGTTTCAGTTGGCTAATAATCACATTTTAGACAGAGGAAAAAAAGGGTTAAATCGTACGCTACACCTCTTGGATTCATTACAAGTATATCACACCGGTGCTTTTTCTTCAGAAGAAGATAGAATGAAAAGGAATCCTCTTTTTATTGAAAAGAAAGGATTTAAACTGGCTTTCTTAAATTACACCTATGGTACTAATGGGCTCACAATAACTGCTCCTAACATAGTTAATTACATTGATAAAAAGGTGATGGAGCAAGATATTCATAAAGCAAAGCAAAACAATCCCGACGCCATAATTGCACTATTACATTGGGGAGAAGAATATCATCAACGTCCCAGCAAGAGTCAGAAAGAACTTGCTGAATGGTTAATCAATCAAGGAGTACACCATATTATTGGAAGTCACCCTCACGTTATTCAACCCCTGGAAATCATTTCAGATAGTCAAACGAAGGAAAAGAAAACAATAGCTTATTCATTGGGGAATTTTATTTCCAATATGTCCAGGCCACATACCGATGGAGGTATGATGTTAAGGTTAACATTAGCTAAAGACAGTACAACCTATTTAAAGTCGTATGAATACAATTTGGTATGGACGGGTCGCCCCATCATAACAAATAAGCAAAACTACATAGTATATCCTACGACACACTCTGAATTTGAATTAAATAAGCAATCCAGTGAACTAAGAAATTTATTCCTTGCTAATACACGAAACCTCTTAAACAAGTATAACAAGGGAGCTATAGAATATTTTATTGAATAAAAATCTCTTTTTATTTGTAACATTAAACTAATTATGTATCTTTGCATCGCATTTGTGTAATGAAGCAAAGCAACACGGTGGCTGTAGTTCAGTTGGTTAGAGCGTCAGATTGTGGTTCTGAATGTCGTGGGTTCGAATCCCATCAGTCACCCACCCGAAAAGCTAGAAATATTTGATTTCTAGCTTTTTAGTTTTAAACAATTAATAATTGAAAATCTTCACTCTAGGCTACTATCGATTTCCCTAATCAATCACAGGATGAATTCAAACGTCTTCTGCTAAAATGATGAAAAATCACAATCAAAGACCACTGTTTTTTTAAGCAAAGATTGGTTTTCCACCAAACAAAACTACCATAATAGACTAATATTCAAAGCTGCTTTATTACACGACAAGGATTGCCTACAGCAAGACAATTTGAGGGAATATCTTTAGTAACAACACTGCCTGCACCAATAGTAGTATTATCTCCAACAGTTATACCGGGTAGAATAATTGAACCTCCTCCAATCCACACATTTCGACCAATTGTTACAGGAGCAGTAAGAGATTTCCAAAAAGGAAATTCAGTCGTACTATCATAGGATAACCGGTCCGACGCTTTTACCGGATGAAAAACGGTATAGATATGCACACCAGGAGCTATTCCTGTATTATCTCCAATAGTTATACGATTACAGTCGAGAAAGACGCAATTCATATTTATTTCTACATTGTTCCCAAGATGAATATTCTCCCCATAATCAACAAAAAAAGGTGCAGCTATCCATACATTCTTACCCTTTGAACCAACCAGTTCAGCAAGTAACTTATTCAACAACTCATTATCGGTACTAACCGCTTCATTATATTCCTTTTGTATACGTTTTGCTTCGTGCCAACGATTTAATAACTCCTTATCACCACAATCATAAATCTCTCCGGCAAGCATTTTTTCTTTTTCCGTCATACTTCTATTTTATATTTTTTATACTTTTATTTCTCTAAATAATTCTTGCAAATTGTTTGTCATTCCTTTATTTATTAATGGTTACAAACAAAGGATATCCATCTTTTGCTCTGAAGCATTTACTCTTGAAAATTGAGGTCATTTACTGATTTTGTTCATTATAATAAGGATTTACAAGAGTCAATTATTATCACAACTTAAATTGTAAGTATTTCAAATATAGCTAAATAGTTCTATGTTTTTTGTTAATCAATGTCTAAAATTATCAATTTACGGATGGCACCTTACCCAATACAAATGAAATGGTTATGTTCTTTAAGATTACCGACCTTATTTTTTAGTTAACACTTCCAAGGCAAAATTCCCACAAAGTAATACTTGTAACGTGCCTTAAATTTAATGGGAAGTTACATCTGCCCTAAAGCTTTGGTTACTTCAGTTCAATACAATGACCCTAAGACGTCTTTGATAAAATAAAGATAAAAGATATTTGGATCGTTTTTTTTCTTTTTTCATCCCTGTTGATTTAGACGACCCGGCTAGGCAGGTAAATTTACTTTTAGGGAGAACCCTAAGCTTAGAGCCAATAAGGCTTACTAGTCGAAAAGAAAGGAGTAAATTTAATGGATAAAAATCATTACGCCTAAATATGTATAAAGAGCTTCAGGAGAAACGATTTTATGAGGCAATATAACTATTTCCACAAATAGGAAGAGTACATTTCCTAGGAAGAGGAAATAGAGAGAAAGCATATTTAGCTATAGATAATTTTATCGTAACTAGAAATACTGGCACGTACTCATCCATCTGCATTAAAGTATGCATCTTAAATATCACCCTTTGATTTTCCATCTTTTCGTTTATGTCCACTGCAGATATAGATAGAGGAAAAATAGGAATTCATAACTTTTGGTAATACGCTTCATTTTTCATTGTCGGGAAGAAAAGAAAATAGCTAATTGAGCACTTACTATTAATATTTGACATTTAATTAGCAAGCAATGTTAAGGTGGCTAAAATTAAATATAAACATCATATTGCTCCTAGAAACATATTCAAAACACAGCGAACGCAAGTTTATAGAGGTAAAATCAATACATTAACAAAGTCAACAATAATGCAACAAGTAGATAGACTATATAACATAAAGCTGTTATGGCAATAGAAATAATAATCTGAATCCCTACTTTTTTCTCTTTTCTGAGAAATCCATAAATGGTGTTTGCTCCTAGAATTCCCAATATAGCACCAATAGCTCCTCCTACAAATATTAATAACAAAGGCAGTACTCCAAGTATGTACTCCAAAGTACTCAACTTTTTTTCTAAAAGCTGTTTTTTACCTCTAAAAACAGTAGAAAAAGTAAAATCAAGTCCTCTTTTTATTTCCATATATTCTTTTCCAGAATCGGTTTCAATCAGAAATTTCATCTTTAGAAAACCTTCTTTTTTCAGTTCAATACCATTTTGATATAACTTAGGTTGCCCAAATATACCATACACGAGTTTCATTTCGCTATTAAGTCCTTCTAACCTAAAGGGAATTTCTGTTTTGCTAAACATAGTTGTTTCAATTACAATTAATTAGTAGTGTGTTATCTTTCACAAAGATATAATTTTATATAAAAACTAGAAGAATTGAATCTAGTTCTTATAGAGAATATGAAGTGAGTCATCAAGCCTAGACTATTCCAACAAAGCTTTACTTAATCTAATATAGTATCTTTCCCCTCTTTGCTCCCCTATAAAATAAAGAAGCTCCGAAGTTGTTGATTATAAACACTTTCGGAGCTTTCCTTGAGGTACCTGGCAGATTCGAACTGCCGTCGACGGTTTTGCAGACCGCTACCTAGCCACTCGGTCAAGGTACCATTCTGTTGCGATTGCGACTGCAAAGATAAAACAGTTTTTTTATAAAACCAATCTTTACTCGCTCTTTTTATTCTTTTTATTTACCTCATTGTCGCACTGCATCTGCTTTTGCTTGAACTGATCTCTCAGTTCACAACCGGAAGCACAACTGTCGCAAGGACTTTCCCCCTTTTTTGTCTTCTTTACAAAAGAGAAAATATGAGAAATAATCCATCCGGCACAACCTAAAACAACAAGGTATACTATAATTTCTTGTGTTGACATATTCATCTTACATAAAAAGTAAACCTACTCTATAAAACAAAAAGGAGACAATCCAAGCCAATCCTGTGGTATAAAGTGCTGTGAATAAAGCCCATTTCCACCCACCTGCTTCCTGCTTTATGGCTACTAACACAGCCACACAGGGTAAATAGATTAAGGTAAAGACCATATAACAAAAGGCTATTAACGGAGTTACTCCATTTTCAGCCAACTTATTCCCAATGTTCGTACTCTCTCCGTCATCAGCATAGAGTACACCCAAGGTGCTAACCACCAATTCTTTGGCTCCTAACCCGGATAATAATCCTACTCCCAATTTCCAATCAAAACCTAAAGGCTCAATAACCGGCTCTATGGCTTTTCCAATTTTACCAATATATGAGTTTTCTTGCTGTTCTTGTTGGGATTCATAGTGATCTCCATTAGGGTAATAGCCTAAAAACCAAATAAAGATTGAAGCAATTAAAATAATACCTCCCATCTTCTTTAAGTATATCAAACCTCTCTCCCACGTGTGTCTAAAAATAGATTTTGAAGTAGGGATACGATAAGGGGGTAATTCCATAACAAAGGGAGTGTTATCTCCTTTCTTTAACACCTTACTAAATATCTTTGCCATACCCACAGCCAAAAGTATTCCTAAAGCATAAATAAGTAATAACATTACTCCAGCGTGGTTAGGAAAGAAAGTACCTATTAAAACTAAATAGATAGGTAGTCGGGCACTACACGACATCAATGGATTGACCAACATCGTAATTAAACGAGTCTTTCTACTTTCTATGGTTCGTGTAGCCATAATGGCAGGCACATTACAACCAAACCCCATTAACAAAGGAATAAACGATTTTCCGTGTAATCCCATTTTGTGCATCACTTTATCCATAATGAAGGCCGCCCGAGCCATATAACCGGAGTCTTCCATCAAGGAAATAAAGAAATAGAGAATTAAAATGTTTGGAAGAAACACAATAACCCCACCTACTCCACTAATTACACCATCCACTAAAAGTTCTTTCAGTGGCCCATCCGACATATTCTCACGTATAAATCCACCCAACTGATTGACCAACCACTCAATACCCATCATAGGATATTCACCTATAATGAATGTCCCCATAAAAGTGATGTACATAAATAAAAAGAAAATAGGGAATCCCCAAAATTTATGCGTTACAATGGAGTCAATTAATTTAGTAGTCTGACGTTGATCTTTATGGTTTTCTTTGTAGGTCTGACGTAAAGCCCCATCAATAAAAGCATATTTAGCATCGGTCATTACCGATTCTGCATTTTCCTTGTAGTGTGAAGTTATTTTCTTAATCATCTCTTCCTGACGCTTGAAAATCTCCTCACTATTGGGTAAATCGGCCACAACCTTCTCCACCTCTTTATCGCTTTCTAATAGTTTAATAGCCAAGAAGCGAAAACAGTATGAGGTTTGCATCTCTTTATTTTTGGATAGCTCATCTTTTAGGTAATCAATGGCTTTCTCTAAATAATGTCCGTGATTAATATGGATATGTCTAAACACCTTTGACGCTTCAGCTGAACCCGGAGAAGTATAATCTTCTACGTGTTTGCCGTGTTTTTTTTCATCTACATATTCATTGTGCCACTCTTGAATTTCTTTTAGAATTTGAGGGTCAATATTTCCTTCTTTGTCCAAAAAATCAGCCCCCTCGTACATATTAATGATAACGTGAAAAAGATCATCAATACCCTTATTTTTGGTAGATATGGTAGGAATCATCGGTACACCCAGCATTTTACTCAGTGTAATATGATCTAGCTCATTCTTGCTTTGCTCCAACTCATCGTACATATTTAAAGCAATCACCATACGTACGTTCATATCAATGAGTTGCGTGGTTAAATACAAGTTACGCTCCAAATTGGTTGAATCCACAACATTAATTAAAATATCCGGAGTTTCTTCTACAATGTGCTTACGAACAAAAACCTCCTCAGGAGTATAAGCAGTTAATGAGTAAGTTCCGGGTAAATCAACAATTCTAAAACGATACCCTTCAAAGTCAAAGAAACCCTCTTTGGAGTCAACTGTTACTCCACCATAGTTTCCCACTTTTTCGTGTGCTCCGGAAGCTATATTAAATAAGGTGGTTTTTCCACAATTTGGATTACCAACCAAAGCAACATTTATGGTTTTGCGTTTATTCATTGCAATATGACGTAGCTTGTCCTCCGGCACTTCAACATTTTCATAAAGCTCTTCATAGGCTTTAGTCTGATTAATCAAGAGCTCACGAGCTTCTTTTTCACCTACAACCTCAATCATTTTGGCCTCTTCACGTCGAAGTGAAATGTCATACCCCATCACCCTATACTTAATAGGGTCTTTCAAAGGAGCATTGAGAATAACTTCTACTGTTTTCCCTTTAATAAAGCCCATCTCCACAATACGTTTTCTAAACCCACCGTGACCTAGAACTTTAACTATGACACCACGTTCTCCTGTCTGCAAATCTGATAATCGCATATATCTCTTACCTCTATTAACTAAGTACTTCTAATTTTAATTTATTGGCTTACAAAGTTAATTTTTTACTTTTAGGCCAACAAATTATTTAGAATGTATTTAAATAAGGAACCTATGAAAGTTTTCTAAAAATGCTAAATAATAACCAAAAGAACAATTATCTTTGTTTTATGAGGATAATTGATAAGGTAAAAAAATACATTCAAGAAGAAGATTTAATTGCTTCATCACACCCAGTTATACTAGTTGGCTTAAGTGGAGGTGCCGATTCGGTAGCCTTACTTCGCATACTAATGGAATTAGGATATCAATGCATAGCAGCACACTGTAACTTTTGGCTAAGAGATAGGGAGTCGCTTCGAGATGAAGAATTTGTTACGCAATTGTGCAAAAAGCTGGAGGTTACTCTCTATAAAATAGAGTTTGACACGCACTCTTATGCCAAAGAAAAGGCAATATCCATTGAAATGGCAGCCAGAGAATTACGATATAATTGGTTCTATGAATTAAAAAAAGAAACTCAAGCCTCATCTATTGCTGTAGCTCATCATATTGATGATAATATTGAAACATTACTGCTGAACTTAATTCGGGGAACAGGAATTAAAGGGTTAACGGGAATTCCGCCTAAAAATCAAGACATCATTCGCCCTTTACTTTGCATCTCCAGAGATGAGATTACGGACTATCTGAACACTTTACACCAAGATTATGTAACCGATAGTACAAATTTAGAAGCAGAATATACACGTAACAAAATAAGATTAAACATACTTCCCCTCTTTGAAGAAATTAATCCTTCGGTAAAAAACACCCTCAATGAAACCATTTCTCGCCTAAGAGAAACGGAAAAAATCTATCGAGATTCCATTAATAAAGGCATCCAACGTGTATATATTGATGGGAAAATAGCCATTGACAAAATTAGACAAGAACGTTCACCTTCCACACTTCTTTATGAAATTTTATACCCTCTAGGCTTTACTCCTCAACAAATAGAATCCATACATCAATCATTAAATAAACAATCGGGCAAACAGTTTTTTAGCGAGAAGTGGAAGGTACTGAAAGACCGGAACTTTTTGATTCTTGAAGAAAAAGAGAAAGTTATTTCTCGTCCGGAATTAGAGTTTCATCAATTACCACTAAAGAGTGATTATATTATTCCCAAGGACAAAAATACAGCTTGCTTAGATGCAGATAAATTGACCTCCCCTTTAACTGTAAGAAAATGGCAAGTGGGGGATACATTTATACCTTTTGGAATGAAAGGACGCAAAAAAATAAGCGACTATTTAACCGATAGAAAGTTTTCTTTATATGAGAAAGACAATATTTGGGTATTATGTAGTGGAAATCAGATTGCCTGGGTAATTAATGAACGAATTGATCAACGTTTTAGCATTGATAACACCACTAAAAATATTGTTGTTATTCAAGAGAAAAAATAACCCCTTTTTACACATCCTAGAGGGGTCTAAGACCCAAGCCCCTTCGGTCTAGGACTGAACCCTTGTCGGTCTAGGACCGAGGGGCCTTCGGTCCTAGACCGACTAATTTAATATAATTACACTCTTTTTTTCTTCTCAAAAAACAATCCATTTTATAATCATAAATAAGACTCCAAAAACCTTTTTAGTGAAGGTGAAACTAAATTCACCACAAAAAAATGCACGAATTTTAAAATTGTGTGCATCGCACTCCAAAAAGGGATTACAAAACACACAAACAACTATATAACAACAAGTTACGACAAACAAAAGAAGTCAAAAAAGTAAATAAAACATACAAAAACACCCTATTTTCACCTCTTTGGAATAATTTATTGGAAGTATATTTTTTGGCAGTATTGAAAATTGATATAAATTTGCATCATGAATGAGGTGTAAAATATCGTAAATCTGCGAGTGAACATAACAGGGAACCGGGTGTAAATCCTGGGCAGACCCGCTGCTGTGAATTTCATAACAAATTCTGAAAAAACTTAGCCACTGTTTAGAGAAGTCTGAATGGGAAGGCACATCAGAAGGAAATGAGCCAGAAGACCTACCTCAGTCATAAAAGGTTTAGGCTTTCGGGGACACAAAGCAACGACCAAGACTTTTAAGTTAGCTCAAAACTGAGCGATAATGTCTTGTGCCTTCCTCTCCGAAACCTAAGTATAAACCAAAAAAGATTAGGATGAAAAAATCGTTTAGTAAGTTTATAACTCGTCAAGAGTTATTAAACCAACAGTGGAGTGAAGAGTATAAACAGAAACAACACAAAAGAGGAAAATTAACCGCAAGAGAGCGCATCCAGTTTCTGTTTGATGAAGGAACTTTTGAAGAAACAGATTCCTTTATGCCTTCAGCTCCTACCTCATTTGGAAAACAAAAAACAGTTGTTGGAGACGGGGTAATTACCGGTTATGGAGAAGTGAACGGAATGTTAGTTTATGCTTATGCACAAGACTTCAATGCATTGGGAGGCTCTCTAGGTTCAGTACACGCTTCAAAAATTGTTAAAGTACAGGAAATGGCTCTTAAAACAGGGTCGCCAATTATTGCTCTCATCGATTCGGGTGGAGCACGTATACAAGAAGGAATTAGTAGTTTAGATGGTTATGCCAAGATATTTAGGAACAATGTAATGTCTTCGGGTGTCATACCTCAAATATCTGTTATTATGGGACCAGCTGCCGGAGGAGCAGTTTATTCTCCGGCTTTAACCGATTTTATTTTTATGACTGCCGACACTAGTTATATGTTTGTTACAGGCCCTAACGTCATAAAAGAGGTATTAAATGAAAGTGTAACTCCCGAAGCTTTAGGAGGAGCAGTGACACATACCACACAAACCGGTGTAGCCGATTTCATTTTCAATGACGATGAGAACACACTATTGGGAGTTAAAAGGCTACTCTCCTATCTACCATCTAACAATTTAGATTCTGTTCCGTCAGTACCTTCAACTGATGTACCTAACAGAATAGAAAAAAGATTACGAGATATTGTTCCTGACGATGCAGATAAGCCGTATAATGTAAAAGAGGTCATTGAGCTTATTGTTGACAATGGAGAATACTTTGAAGTTGCTGCCAACCATGCACAAAACATAGTTACAGCTTTTGCTAGATTGGATGGGCAATCGGTTGGAATCATAGCAAATCAACCGCAAGTTATGGCAGGAACATTAGATATAGACTCTTCTGTTAAAGCGGCTCGTTTCATAAATAATTGCAATGCTTATAATATTCCAATTATTACTTTGGAAGATGTACCGGGTTTCTTACCGGGTACAGACCAAGAACATAGTGGAATTATTCGTCACGGAGCCAAGTTGCTCTATGCATATACCTATGCAACAGTACCTAAAATAACCATTATTTTACGTAAAGCCTATGGAGGTGCATACATTGTTATGAACAGTAAAGGAATAGGAGGAGACTTCTCGTTTGCATGGCCCACTGCAGAGATTGCGGTTATGGGAGCAAAAGGAGCAATTGCAATTCTCTATAAGAAAGAATTGGCTAAAGCAGAAAACCCCGACTTATTGAAACAAGAACTCACAGAAAAATATACGGAAGAAGTTGTAAATCCCTATATAGCGGATGATAAAGGATATATTGATGAAGTCATTGATCCGGCTGTTACGCGTTACAAAATTATTAGAGCTCTTAAAGCTCTACAACGTAAAACAGACTACCGACCCAATAGAAAACATGGAAATATCCCTTTATAAACTTAGAAGTTATGAAAACAAAAAATATTCAATCTCTTTTGATTGCCAATCGTGGCGAAATAGCCATTCGTATAGCTAAAACAGCTAAACAAATGGGCATTAAAACGTATGGTATATACACCAGTAAAGAGCCTAATGCACTTTACTTGAAAGTTATGGATGAAGTGATAGACTTTCCTACACGCGAAAAGAATGATATTCCGGAATTTCTGGACATTGAAAATCTAGTAAAATTAGCTGTAGATCATCAAATTACTGCTATTCATCCGGGATATGGCTACCTGTCTGAAAACGCAATTTTTGCTAAACGATGTGAAGAAGAAAACATCGTTTTTGTAGGTCCAACTTCTCAGGTCATTCAAAATATGGGTAATAAGCTAATAGCAAAAGAAATAGCAAAAAAAGCAAATGTACCTATGCTTACAGGAAGTAGTCAATCCATTCAAAGCGTAGGAGAAGCTATGATTGTAGCAGAATCAGTAGGTTTCCCAATAATTATAAAAGCTTCTGCCGGTGGTGGAGGTAGAGGAATGCGTGTGGTATTCCAAAAAGAAGAACTGGAAGCAGCTTATAAAGCAGCTACTAATGAAGCATTAACTGCATTCAATGACGATTCTGTATTTATTGAAAAATATGTTGAAAACCCTCGTCACATTGAAGTACAGATAGTAGCCGATCAACAGGGTAATGTAATTCATTTAGGTGAAAGAGAATGTTCCATTCAACGAAAACAACAGAAGCTTATTGAAGAAGCTCCTTCTTCGGCTTTAAGTCCTAAAAAAAGAGAAGAAATAACTGCAGCTGCTGTTCGTTTAGCTCAAGAAGCTAACTACTCCAGTCTGGGTACAGTGGAGTTTCTTTTAGACCATAAAGGGGACTTCTATTTTATGGAAATGAATACACGTATTCAGGTGGAACACCCCATCACCGAAGAAATAACTAAGCTCGATTTAGTTGAACTTCAGTTAAACATTGCAAACAACAAAGCACTTCCAATAACTCAAGAGCAAGTAAAACTGCAAGGATGGGCTATAGAGTGCAGAATCAATGCGGAAGATATACAAAATAATTTTTCGCCCTCTACCGGAGTAATTAAAGCTATGACTTATCCTGAAGGAAAGCACATACGTATTGAATCGGGTGTTAAAGTGGGATCGGAAATCACTACATTCTATGACTCAATGATAATGAAACTCATTGTATCTGGGAAAAACAGAAAAGATGCCATCAAAAAAATGCTTGGAGCATTAAATGATCTCTATATTAAGGGAGTTAAAACAACTATTCCATTTCATAAAGCGGTACTAAATCACGACGATTTTATTGATGGCGATTTTAACACATCATTTGTTCAGGAACATGCCGATGAATTGGATTTTGTAGATGGCAATGAAGACTTTGCCGGGGCAGTGTATGTCCTTTCTCATTATTACAATGCCTACTATAAGGCTCCACAAATGAACCCTACTACAGATTATTGGTCGCTTAATAACAAACTAAAATAAGACTCTTTATGGAACCCAAGAAATTTATAGCATTGGATAAAAACAATATGCAAGAATATTGTTTTGAAGTCAATAAAGAGGGAGAAATTACCCTTAATGGACAAAAGTGTGAAGTTGAATTTACAGAAGAAGATTCCGGGCTAACTTTCATCCATTTAGGAAACACCAAGTATGTGGTTGAAATTGTTTCTAATGAACAAAACAACTACGAATTACTTATCAATGGAAATAGCTATGTTTTCTCTCTGGAAACGCCTTTTTCACTAGAGAAATTGAAGAAAAAAATAGAAGAGGAAAAACTCTCTACAACTTATCTTATCAAAGCTCCTATGCCGGGTACTTTATTAGATATCAATGTTGAAGAAGGTCAAACAATTAACTCCGGGGAAATAGTTCTCATTTTAGAGGCTATGAAAATGGAAAACACAATAGCCGCTGAGTTTGGAGGAACAGTAACTAAAGTGTTTGTAAAGAAGGGAGATATAATAGGAAAGAATGCTTCATTAATAGAAATTGAGAAATCAACAAATTGAACTCTTTGACTAGTCCTGAATAGGCGTTACAGTTTATTCACAAAAAAGGGACTCAAAATTTTGAGCCCCTTTTTTGTATATGTTATTTTCTTCTTTCTTTTAGTATGTTTACTCATCATAAACTAAACGCACATTGTCCACCCACAATGTATTACCCGGTGAACCAATATAAGCACCACCATGACTAGAAGCAAACTGAAGCACTAAATGGGTAGGTGTTTCATCTTCATCGGCCCACTCTTTTTCTTGAATTACCACAGTTTCTCCTTTACTATTCTTTGTGTAGCGAATGGTTTCTTGTAACCCCATCATACTCTCTAGATAAACAGGCGATTTTGTTATGTCACCATACAATATGTTGTGAGTGGTATCATTAACCCAAGCTTCTGTTGAACCGTAATAAACTTCAACCATTGTACCTACTCGCTTAGCAAAGACATTGCCTTTTTCATCTTCCCATCTTTTCTGTAACAACAATAAAACAATGGGGCGATCTTTTCCTTCAACATCTACAATTCGACTAAATCCTGTGGCACGTATCCGATTGGGACGTTCAGCCAATTTTGTTTTATAGTCGTACCTTAGTGCTGTGGGACGTTTGGTAAAAGGAATACCCATATCCAAATACTGGTCCGGATTTTTAGTTCCTGTAATAGGTTCATTCATCTTTCCCACATACATTGATCCGGCTGCTAAAACGGTAATATCCAATAAACCTAAAACCTTAACACTCTCCATACGAGTTTCCAAACGAGCACAGTAACCATCCCCTCGTTTCTCGGGAAACACCGAAACATTGGTCTTGGTTACTCCCATAACACGAGCCATTATATTAGATGTGGCCCAAGGTGATCCTCCTTTGTTTTCGTAAGCTTCATTTCCAACTATTTTTTCGGTAGGTCCAACGGCATAGACTAACTTCTTTTTCCCACCTATTACTCCCGATTCTTTAATTTCACGTGTAATCCATTGATTCATATCACCGAATGGAATCATCTCCACTTTGGGTTGAGCCTTTACTCCAATACATAGAATAAATACTAGACTTAATCCTATTAAACGATTGAATCTTATATGAGTCATTTTATTCATATTTTTATAATTTATAATCCCACTGATCTAAAGCAAAACTCCAATGTTTTTGAACCAGTTCTACTGTTCGATCATTGTACTTATATACATTCTTTTTATATCCTTTCTTCTTATTCAGATATTGACTAATAGCCTCTTCAGCCTCATCAAAACCCGGAATATTCAAGGATTGGTAAATTTCTTTTGTTATGTCCATTGGATTTTGTTCAAAATCCTCAAACTTCATTTCATACAGATTTCCCTCTGGAATTAACACTTTCTCTCTTTCATACGTTTGATAAAGTTGAGTATAAATAGACAGTATATTCTCCTCTAACTCTTCATTCGATATGTTTTGAAGTTTCAAAGGTTGAATGGTGTTTGTAAAGAAACTACGAGTAGATTCAAACACAGTGTAAGGGTTACGCATTAAATAGATAAACTTAGCATTAGGGAACATCTCTAATAACTCTTTAACACGTCCTGTATGAGGTGGATTCTTGCTTAAAAATTGAGTTCCTTTGGTATTCCACAATGAGATTTTTATCAATTTCAAGAAAACTTCTTTAAACTCTTGCAATTCCTCTGGCTTAACATCTTCAAAGGTAAGAAAACGGCTGGCATACTCTTTTTGATATTTAGGTAAAAACCAAAAATTATAATAAGTGTAAGCCATCATATTGCTCAAGGCAAACTCTTCCTCCTGAGGTAAGTCCACCGCCAACTCCATATTATCTGTGGGGCGTTTATCAGGCATTAGCCAACTCATTGTCTTTTTAAAGAAAGGTTGTCCCCAGAGCATTAAATGAGGAAACACCGTTTGGTAAGTTGTGTTGTATCCAAAATGTGAATCACAAGACAAAACATTATGAACAAAAGTGGTTCCACTTCTCCAATGCCCCAAAATGAAAACCGGATCGTGCTGAAGAGGCACATCTTTTAGTCGTTTATTATACCTTCTGTTTTGAATACCCGACAGAGGAGAAAGTATATTACAAACCAATTTGGTTAACCGATATTTCCCTTTATAGCCCGAATCAATCTCTCTACCCTTAACTATTTCATTAAAGGTCTTTCTGTTTGCACCAACTAATGTATTGATGGGCAATTTATCAAACTCTATTAATCCCATATGGTTAATCTACTAGTCTAACGGCTAAACCTTGGCGACTTAGCTCTTGTACTACTTGTTTTAATAACTCTTTATCTGCCTCAGAAGCACCTAGTTTAGAAAGACTGATTTCAGGCGTTCCATCCGACTCAAAGTCTTTACCTTCAACTTCATTTAGAATCATTCCTACGGCACTGGTATTGTTCGTTATAGGATCAATCAAAATGAAAGCACCTGTAGCTCTATTCTTTAAATAAGGATCGAAGAATAATTCTTTGGCAGAAGAAAACACCACACGACCAATCTCGTTTAATGATAGATGATCAACTTCAGAACGTTCCATTGTATTTACATCAATCTGATATTTTATGGCATCGATGCTGGCACGACTGATATTTGTAGTTTGCTTAATGAAAAACTGTTTGGTAGCATCCATAGGTTCTTCATCCATCCAGACCAACATGGCTTCAAAGTTACGGCTTACCGTAGGCAAGTTATCCGGATGAACTAACATCTCTCCTCTTGAAACATCAATTTCGTCTTCCAAGGTAACTGTTACCGATTGTGGAGAGAAGGCATAGTCTAATTCTCCATCGTAAGTAACAATGCTCTTTATCTTCGATTTTACACCCGATGGTAAAGCCACCACTTCATCTCCTTTGCGTATTACTCCGGAAGCTACTCTTCCTGAAAATCCACGAAAATCAAGATTAGGACGAAGAACATATTGAACAGGGAAACGGAAATCTTCCAAATCCAGGTTTTTATCAATTTCCACACTCTCAATAAAGTTCAGTAAGGAATCGCCCTTGTACCAAGGGGTTCTATCCGATTTATCTACCACATTATCACCATCCAAAGCAGATAGAGGAATGCAGTAGGTGTTTTTAACTCCTAAAGGCTCAACAAAACGTGAATACTCTTCCACAATTTCATTGAAACGCTCTTCAGAAAAGTCAACTAAGTCCATTTTATTAACGGCAAGTACTACTTGCTTAATGCCTAACAAAGAGACCAAGAAAGTATGACGTCTGGTTTGTGTAATTACTCCATTGCGGGCATCCACCAAGATAATAGCTAAATCGGCAGTAGATCCACCGGTAATCATATTACGGGTATATTGCTCGTGTCCGGGAGTATCTGCAATAATAAACTTGCGTTTGTTTGTGGAGAAATAACGATAAGCCACATCAATGGTAATCCCTTGCTCTCTTTCAGCTTTCAATCCATCTAAAAGCAAAGCATAATCCACGTGATCTCCTGCATTACCTACCCGTTTACTATCGCGTTCCAATGCAGCTAACTGATCTTCATAAATCTTTTTACTATCGAATAACAAACGACCAATTAATGTAGATTTCCCATCATCAACCGATCCTGCTGTTAAGAAACGAAGTAAATCTTTTTGCTCATCTTTATTTAGAAAAGCTTCTATATCTAATTTATTCTCTACCATAGTTCTAACTTAAAAATAGCCCTCTCTTTTTTTCTGCTCCATACTTGCATCCTGATCAAAATCAATGACACGTGTTGTTCTTTCACTCTTTGTTGTAATCATCATCTCTTCAACAATTTTCTCTATTGTATCTGCTTCACTCTCCACTGCACCTGTTAAAGGCCAACAACCTAACGTACGGAAACGGACATTCCTCATCTCTATTTTATCTCTATATTGTTCCGGTAAACGCTCATCATCGGGCATAATTAAATTGCCATCCATCTCAATTACCGGACGTTCTTTAGCAAAATATAGAGGAACAATGGGTATTTTTTCCAAACGAATGTATTGCCACACATCCAATTCAGTCCAATTACTTAGAGGAAAAACTCGAATACTTTCTCCCTTATGTATCTTGGCATTATAGATGTCCCATAATTCAGGACGTTGATTCTTGGGGTCCCATTGGTGAAATTTATCTCTAAAAGAAAAGATTCGCTCTTTGGCTCTGGATTTTTCCTCGTCTCTACGAGCACCACCAAATGCAGCATCAAACTTGTGTTTGCTTAGGGCATCCAAGAGTGCTTTGGTTTTCATTAAATCGGTATGAACCTTACTTCCGTGAGTAAAAGGACCAACACCTTCGTTAAAAGCTTCCATATTGCTTTCAACTATTAAATTCCACCCATATTCCTTGGCATATTTCTCACGAAACTCTATCATCTCTTTGAACTTCCACTTGGAATCAATATGCATTAAAGGGAAAGGCACTTTACCCGGATAAAAAGCTTTCTCAGCTAAACGCACCATTACCGAGGAGTCTTTTCCTATACTATATAACATCACAGGATTCTCAAACTCAGCAGCAACTTCACGAATGATATGTATAGATTCTGCTTCAAGCTCTCTTAAATGACTTAACTTATAGTTAACATCTTTCATTATAACTCTTTATTTTTATTTTTTATTATTGGCTGGATAAATGCTAATAGCTTTTCTACCGATTCTTCAACCGATAGAATTGAAGTATCAAGCGATAAAGCCGGATTTTTAGGAGGTTCATAAGGAGATGAAATGCCTGTAAAATTATTTATTTCACCCGATCGGGCTTTAGCATATAACCCTTTTACATCTCTTCTCTCACACTCCATTAAGGGAGTACTTACATAGATTTCATAAAAATCGTCTTTTCCAATGATATCTTCTGCTTGCTTTCTTATTTCATCAGTAGGGCTAATAAAAGCAGCAATGGTTATGATGCCTGTATCAATAAAAAGCTTAGAAACTTCGGCAATACGACGAATATTCTCTTCTCTATCGGCTTTGGAAAAGCCCAAGTTGTTATTTATTCCTGAACGAATATTATCGCCATCAAGTACTCTGCAAAGCAATCCACGTTGGTGTAACTCTCGTTCCAATGCAATTGCAAGTGTACTTTTACCAGAGCCACTGAGCCCTGTAAACCATAACATCATTCCTCTTTGGTTCAATAGTTGTTCTTTGTCTTCACGACCTAACATTCTATCGAATACAGGATATATATGTTTTGTATTCATATTCAATAATTAAAAAGGCCATATTAAAGGGACTAATATAATGGTGACAATAAAAGTCAACACATTTAAAGGAAGTCCAACTTTAACATAATCGGTAAATTTATAATGTCCTAATCCTTGCACAATTAGATTTGTTTGATAACCTATTGGGGTGGTAAAGCTGGCAGAAGCTGCAATACACACTACTACAAAAAAGGGCATAGGGTTTACGCCCAACTGACTGGAAGCAGATAAAGCCAAAGGGAAAGATAAGGCGGCAGCCGCATTATTTGTAATTAATTCAGTAATTACATTGGTGAAAAGAAAAAGAATAACCAATAAGGCGTGAGGCCCATAGTCCAAACTTATCCTCAACATAAAAGCAGCTATTTCATCAGCTAATCCGGAATTGACCATCCCTTTACTAATTCCTAACGCACAAGCAATGGTTATCAGAATATCCCAAGAAATAAATTTTGTATATTGTCTGGCAGGAAACAATTTTGTCCAAGCCATAATAACCATTGTTACGGAAGCAAAGAAAAACATATCTAATCGCATCCCTTCGGGTAGCTTGTCTTTTACAACCGGAAGTTCACCAACTGTGGCTCCAATAACCATAACAAACAATAAGGTTAAAGCTAACCAACGCTTCTTACGTTCCTTCTGGAAGGTTTGTCTCTCACTACCATTGGATAAAAGGATAAAAACTGAAGATTCCTCCCAAGTAGGCAAGAAACTATCGTCTACCAATAAAGTAAGTGCATCTCCTTCTTTCAAAGGAACATCGTTCATTTCTATTCCTAAACGATAACCACCCCTTCTAATTTCTTTTACACGAGCTCCATAATGACGAACAAAATCAAATTCAGTCAGTGTTTTGTTAATTCCGGGAAAACGCGAACTAAGTACAGCCTCCACCTCATGTAAATCGGTTATGGGTAATTTCACTCCTTCCACTTTTTCACCCCTTGATTCGGGTAATAAATATTTAGAAAACAGTACTAAATAAATCATACCTACAATGGCTATGAATATTCCTACTTTTCCTAACTCAAACATTGTAAACCCCTCAAAACCAGACTCTAAAATCATACCATGCACCACTAAGTTGGTAGATGAACCAATAAGGGTACACATTCCTCCTAAAATGGTTACGTAGGAAAGAGGAATCAAGAATTTGGTTGCCGGGTGTTCTATCATTTTTGTCCAACGTTTAATTATAGGACCAAAAATAACCACCAATGGAGTATTATTAATGAATAAAGAAATGGAGTAAATCAGAGGGAATAAACGCATTTGAGCTCGTCGGATGGAAACCTTACGATTAGGTAGGACCTTGTAGACAATACTACTTAATGCTCCGGAACGTCGAACTCCTTCACTAATTAAAAAGAGTACACCAACAGTCATCATCCCTTTGTTGCTAAACCCCTCCAACATCTCTTTTGCCGTAAGTATTCCTGTTGCTAAAAAAATAACAACCACTGATAATAATGTCATACCAGGGCGCATTTTATCGGCAATTAAAACGAGCAACATCCCAATTAATGAGACTAAAACAATGATGGATTGAATTGACATTATTCTATTTTGCGTTTTTATTTTCCACTATAAAGTATGGGTTTAATAAGTCTTCCCTGTTGTAAACCAAAGGTTTATCAGAGTTTATTAGGCTCACACTCATTCCGGCTGCTAAGGCAATGGCATGACCAGCAGCTGTATCCCACTCCATTGTTGGAGTAAGTCGTGGATAACAATCGGCAGATCCTTCTGCAACCAAGCAAAACTTCAATGAACTACCAATAGAAACCGTTTCCAACGGTTTATTATGTTGTTTTTTTAATTTCTCTAAGTATTCGTTTAATTCAGGAGAAGTATGCGAACGTGAAGCAACTACCCTATAATTTTCACTTTCACTAACCTCAGGAAGTTTAGTTCCTTTTTGCATTAAACTATCCAAATCAGGATAGCTAGTAAGATTTTGTATGTTTTCCACACAAAAAGCTCCAATACTTAAACCTGAAAAATAGAGTTTAGCAGTTACAGGAACATAAATCACTCCTATAATTGGTTTATTGTTTTTAACCCAAGCAATATTAACTGTAAATTCTCCATTTCGCTTAATAAACTCTTTAGTACCATCCAAGGGATCAACAATCCATAAAGATTCCCATTGCTTTCTAGTTTCATAACTCACAATGCTCTCTTCTTCACTCAGAATGGGATAGGATGTTTTTCTTAAAAAACCAGTAATAACGCTATTTGCTTCCCTGTCGGCAAGAGTTAGTGGTGAAGCATCTTCTTTCTTTTCTATTTCATATTCTGCAACAGGGCGTTCATAAATAGTTCTGATTACTTCTCCTGCAGCCAAAGCTGCTTCTATAGCTAGATATATATCGGCTTTACTTTCCAAATCTTAAAATATTAATATTGATTTTTTAAGCTTTTTTAATTCAGGTAGTAAAATTAAAAAACTTTTCCCCCATTAAGGCTAACAAAAGGTTAAATTATACTAGAAAGTAAGGATGTAAGGTAAAAACAAGAA